>JBBRJI010000105.1:0-12089 GCA_038219625.1 Pirellulales bacterium
CATGGTCTCGACTTCTGGGAGCTCAGGCATTTTCTAACCGTGCTTTTTTTGGTAGACCTTCTCGGGTTCAACGATGCGCTTTTGATCCACGACAAAATTGGCATTGGAGTGCTTTCGAAAGAAGCAGCTTGCATAACCTTCGTGGCAAGCGGCACCGGTTTGCTCCACCATTAGCAGGATACAGTCGGCATCGCAGTCGATTCGAATCTCTACGATCTTTTGCCTGTGCCCGCTCTCCTCACCCTTGCGCCAAAGCCGCTGGCGAGATCGGCTGTAGTACGTAGCGAATCCGGAACGGAGCGTTTCCTCGTAAGATTCCAAGTTCATCCAAGCGAACATGAGAACTAGTTTGGAGGAGGCGTCCTGAGCGATGGCGGGCAAAAGTCCGTCGACACCTCGTGCAAAATCGGGCCCGATCATTGCCAGGGTCGCTTCATGATCTCGTGGGCGATGATGGCCATTCGGAGCGATTGAGGGTCTCGCAATTGCGCAACCAAGGATGCGGACGAAACCTTAGCTGTGGGTTGCACTTCGGCGGCTGTCGCAGGGGTTTCCTGAAGCCTCGATTCTTTCTTTTGTTTCTTCTTGAGGGACGGCTTCGGTTCGGAGTTTCGGAGGCTGCTTATCTCGTGCTGAAACGCTTCCTTGAGATGAGCCTGCATTCGTTCATCCGCTTGGTCCACACCACCTGGCAGCGAAGCTGATGAAAGGCTTGAGGAGAGATTGCCAACCGTCGGTACATAGGGTTTGGAGTCTACGACTTGGGCTGAAGGAATGGGGTCTTGCTGTTGCAACCGTGGGGTTGGAGCCGGGCGCGTGGGCTGGGGCGCAGGCTGAACAACTGGCGGTCGATTGGTGCGTTGTTGTTGACGTTGTTGTCGCCGTTGAGCAGCCTGTTTGAGAAAATCGTCTAGGTCATCTTCCATCGTAAATTCCTTTGGCTACGTACGTTTCATTTCGAGCGTTGTCCGAATTAATGAATTCGGCTTCGGACATAATGTTATTAGGTGGAGCGGGTTGGGTTGGACGGCCCCGTGGTGCTTGTGCCGGCAATGCTTTGTCGCATTTCGGTGTCGGCGGTGATATTTCTCAGTTTGTAGTAATCCATGATGCTTAGTCGGCCGCTGAGTAAGGAATCTGCGATCGCCTTAGGGACTTCGGCTTCTGCTGAGACCACTTCCGCTCGGCTTTCTTCTATTTTTGCAATCATCTCTTGTTCGGTGGCTACGGCCTCGGCTCTTCGACTTTCGGCTTTGGCACGGGCGACACGTGTGTCGGCTTCGGCTCGGTCTGCCTGAAGTCTAGCTCCAATATTCTCTCCGACGTCGATATCGGCAATATCGATCGAAACGATTTCAAAAGCGGTCTGATCGTCGAGTCGGCTTGCGAGCACGGCTTTGGAAATGACGTCGGGATTCTCCAATACGATCTTATGACTTTCGGAAGAGCCGATTGCACTAACGATTCCCTGTCCGACACGGGCAATGATGGTCTCTTCGGTTGCACCGCCAATGAGGCGTTGCAGATTAGCTCGAACGGTAACGCGTGCTTTGACTTTTAACTGAATTCCGTCTTTTGCAATCGCATCGAGAAAGGCGACGGCGCTCCCTTTTGGTGGGCAGTCAATCACTTTCGGATAAACGCTGGTTTGGACTGCGTCCAAAACATTTCGGCCTGCGAGGTCGATGGCAGCGGCCTCGCGAAACGACAATGTGATTTGCTTGCTCTTGCGTGCTGCAACAAGAGCTCTAATGACTTGAGGCACATTGCCACGAGCAAGGTAGTGTGCTTCCAGTGCCTTGGTGGTCAAGTCCTCGTCGCGGATCCCAGCTTGCACGGCCATGATTTTGCCGCGGACGATGGTCTTTGCGTCGACCCGTCGAAACATCATTCCGAGCAAATCGATGACCGAAACCTTGGCGCCGGTCATCACGGATTGGATCCAAAGCCAGAAGTAGCGGGAAAATACAGCCAGGATGATGATCGCGAAAACAAATACAAACAAGCCGAAAACGAGCAGGATTGTAAAGAGTACGGGATTCATATTGGAGCGACTTTTGTGTGGGGAATACGGGTTGTTTAGAATTTCAAGAACTTAATTCTTCACTTCGAGCGAGTTCCTTTCGAGGTGTCGCCACCCATGTAGAACTGCAATTCCGTTGGCGTTCCAGAATCGTCGTACTTGAGGCTGAGTTTTCCAGCCGTGTATCTTAGCCCAAACTCTTCGGTGCTGTGCGCTATCAGCTCCAATGGTGTGCCAGAAACTGAAAAGTAGAGCTTGCCATCGCGTTGGGTGATTTCCCACAATCCCCCGTCTCCACGCTCGTACTTACCAACGATTTTAGCCAGTTGCTCCGCCGTAAGTGACACAATGACTGGATCATAAGGTTTTTCAGGTTGGACGATTGTCTCTGGAGGAAGTTCTCGAAGCCAAACGTTTCGGTAGCGGACCGGATTGCCGTGATCCTGAAACGAAAGGGGTAGCATTTCTGGACTTACTTCATATGGCTTATGCTGTAGCCACGATGTCGGTCCAAGTGGGCGAACATTGTCTTGAACCAGAACGCCATTGTGAAGCACAGTCAGACGAGCGGGTTGCAAAAGTTTGCCCTCTTGATAGCTGGGTCTTCGGAAAAGGATGTCGTACGATTGCCATTCACCGGGCTTACGGCTCGGGTTGACGAGTGGTGGATACTGGCCATACACCGACCCAGCTTGCCCGTCTGCGTAAGTTTTGTTGTCGTATGAGTCCAGGACTTGAACTTCAAACAGCCCTTGAAGAAAAACGCCGCTGTTGCCACGACCCTGGCTCTTACCTTGAACTCGTGCTGGCGCGGACCATTCCACATGCAGTTGAACATCGCCAAAGGCTTTGGCGGAAAAGATGTACCCACTGCCGGGAACGGATTCCATGACTTCGTCTTTGACAATCCATTTAGCTGAACTGCCATCCGCGGACCGCCATTCGTCGAGGTTTTTTCCATTGAATAAAATGACCGCGTCGGAGGGGGCGGCCAGCGGCAAGTTCGAAGGACCTGGCGTAATGACGTTAGGGCGTTCCCGATCCCAATCGTGAGCTTTCCATCCGGTTGGCAGTTGTCCCAGGGCTTCCTGCAGCCCAGCCGAATTACCAAACAGAAGAACGATCCCTAAAACAGGGCTACATTGTCGCGAAAAAATCTTCATTCGTTTTCAAGCCTCAAAATGACGCACGTAGTGACAACCCACCCGGCGATACTTCCCAAATCCCACCCTGGGGGGTGAATTAGCATCGTACCATCATCATAGTCGCTACGCTCGCCATTGGTAAAGCGATCCAGGTAGGTTGTTGATGGAATGCGCAATCACTACAACCCTTCCATTTTGGTTTTTTGAATGGCGATATCGTAAACCTCGACGACCATTGTTTGGGATTGATTTGCTTGGTTCGCATTACTGTTCTAAGGTTTCGAGTCGTTAACCGTTGCGAGCATTGTGTTTCAATGCAAGCCCCCGCAAATTTGTGGACCACAGTCTGCAACCCAATATTAGTTTGAGCGATGACCGAATCCACGTCGATCCAGGCAAGTTCCGCAAGTATTGCTCATGCAAACTCATGGTCATTTGTATGTGCGCCCCATGGCAACGCGTCAGGGACTGAATCCACTGGACGATTGCACTACGAGATGGCACACGCCAAACTTGGCGTCGTCTCCAGTCTCTACGTCGCTTTGCGAGCCAAGCACGGGCCGGCTGCATCGCACTCCCTGCGAGTTGCACGTTGGGCCTCGTTGTGGGGAGTGAGCTGCCAGCTTGATGAAGAACACTTGCAGCTTTTTGAGACGGTTGGATTGCTTCATGAAATTGGGAAAATTGGAATTCCCGATCGAGTTCTGCAGAAGCCCGACAAGCTTACCGAAAACGAAAAGTCCATGATGGACTTGCATATACAGGTCGGAATTGAAATCCTACGAGCCGCCGGTGCGTCGAATGATCTCATGCTTTCCATCGCGGGAATTGGCACTAGTTTTCATACTTCGAACAATTGCACTTCCGATGAAATCGCCCCAGTCGCTAGTCGACTGATCAATATCATTGATGCGTACGACTCCATGACGATGCAAAAGGTCTATCGCGATCCTATGTCTCGCGAGGCGGCATTGGCAGAGATCTTTCGACAAAGCGGCAACCAGTTCGACCCTCGGTTGGTGCGTTCCTTTGCCGACATCGTCCTCAGTCCGAAATCCGATACGCTGGAGCTTGCTTCCGAACGCTGGCTGAAAGAAATCGAAGTAAGCGAACACCGCACCTTTTTTGAATTGGACCATGCGGATCTTCGAAATGCCTCTGGGCAGGGCGAGAAAGCCGGCAGCGTACTTATTCACAAGCTGAACGACACGTTTTATCGGCATATGATGGATCATGTCCAAGACGGAGTGATTTTCGTTGATCTAGAATTCCGAGTGCTGGACTGGAACGCCACCGCCGAGCGAATGACTGGCAAGTCCGCTTCGTCTGTCTACCACCAGACATGGGAACCAGCTTTTGCATCCCTTTGCGATCGCGAAGGATTTCCTTTGGACTCCTCTCAGTGTCCGTTCGCTGCACTCATGCAGGGGGGCGAAGTCATCAGTCAGCGTATATCGATCCGTCGCCACGGATTTCCGCTGCTCCATGTAAAAGTCGACGTTATCCCTGTCAATAACGATCTGGGGCACCTCTGCGGTGGTGCCATGATTTTGGAGGACATAAGCGAGACCGCAGTCCTTGAACAAAAGATCGTGCACCTTCGCGAAAGAGCTAGCCAAGATCAACTCACCAAAGTTGCAAACCGTGGTGAGTTGAATCGTCAATTGCCAGACTTTGTGGAGTACCATCAACGTAACAATCGTCCAGGCAGCGTGATCATTTGCGACATCGACTTCTTTAAGCGGATCAATGATAACTTCTCACACCAAGTAGGCGACGAAGCACTGATTGTCTTCGCTCAGGTCCTCAAAGATTTTTGTCGAGAAACCGACTTCGTGGCACGCTTTGGTGGCGAAGAATTCGTACTGTTGTGCAGCGAATGTGATTTTACAGAAGCCAAAGCATGGGCAGAGTCCATTCGCAAACGACTCCAAAGAACGCCGATAGCGGCCATTCGAAACTCATGCATTACCGCGAGTTTCGGTGTCAGTACGGTTCTCCCCGGTGACACCGGTGAATCCGTTCTTGGGAGAGCGGATCAGGCGCTGCTCATTGCGAAGTCGAGCGGACGAGACCGCGTTGTAGGACTTGGTCTCGACACGAAAGCCTCGAATCCATCGACTGGGAATACGGAGCCGAATCATAACACCATGCGAAGCTGGCTGGGATGGTTTTCGCCAGCGGTGGTTTTTCAGCAAAAGTACGAACTCCTGACCAGCGTACCAAGAGATGTCACGCTGGAAAAACTCAAGGGCTTTGTCTCTGAGTTCCACGCGTCTGTCATCCAGGTTGAGAGCGACAAGATTCTCCTCGAAGTGGACTGCCGTAAAGCACCCATTCCGCAGACCAAGAACGAGAGGCTGGCCAAATTTCTAATCGAAATTGGTATTTCCGAATTGGAAATGAATGCAGGCGGCAGGAAAGGAAACGTCAAGATTTGCACGTTGCTCGAACTGAACGTTAGCCCAGTTCGAAGCCGTGATCGGCGTAGCGATGCGCTCGCTAGCCAGGCGCTTCGGTTGAAAACCGCGTTTCAAGGGGTGATGGTGGCCCACGATATGGACGAAGAGATGCAGGCCAACGTGTTGCGCCGAATCATGCCCGAGAACGACTCTCGCTATTAGGCGAGCGGCGAGCTGAAAACTACCAGTGTGATGCAAACTCTCGCCGGCCTTTCAGGTTGGTCGGGGGCTTGGCTCTCACCAACCTTGTTTTGGCGTACTAACGGCCAGCACTCCCGGAGGGAGAGTGACTTCACCCTCACTCCAGAAGTGGTAGAATGGAATCGCGTCCGGTCTATGGTGGAGGCCCTGCAGTCTCCATTACCAATGTGAGAGTGCTTCTAACCTTCAGGAATTCATGAACTCCAGAATCCTTCTCATCAGTCTATTGGGTCTATTGGTTTCCACTGACTTACCAGTGCAAGAGTCGGATTTAGATCGGTCCAAGTTTTGTGCAGACCACTTCACGTTCGTTCGAATTATGTACGAAAGCGTTGGTGGAGACGGCGAAGCATATTACCGGGGCGACGCCGGTTGGATTCCTCGCTGGGCGACAGACCATCCAGTGGGTGCTAAGAATTTGACTTGGCGACTCAATCAATTGACCACCATCAAAGCTAACCAGGGTACCCTCCTGCTGCGATTGACCGATGCACAACTGTTGGACTATCCGTTTGCATTCATGAGTGATCCCGGCTGGCAAGAACTGAGTCGTGAGGAACAAAAAGGACTAAAGAAATACTTCGATAATGGAGGCTTCCTTTGGGTCGATGACTTCTGGGGGCAGGCCGAGTGGGACAACTTCGAAAGCAATATGCGAGGAGTAGCGCCACATTGGAAATGGTTTGACATTCCAAATGATCACCCCATCATGTCGGCTGTGTATCCCATGAAAAAGTGCCCGCAGATTACGGCAATTCAATTCTACCGTCGAAACGGCGTCAGCTACGATCCGTCTTGGATTCACAAACGTCCCAATGGTGGCGATGCGGATTTATCGCAAGTCCATTTTCGTGGACTAAACGACGATCGCGGACGTTTGGTGGCCGTTGCAACGCACAACACCGACATCGCCGACGGCTGGGAACGCGAAGGAGATGACGAGGAGTTTTTTCAACGCTTTTCAGTAGACGCATACGCCTTGGCGATCAACGTACTCACCTACGCCATGTCGCATTGAGATTACTCTTGGTCTGCAAACCGAATCTGAATTTGAACCGCTTCGTCGAAGGATTGCAAGAAAGCATCGAGCACTCTGGGGTCAAAGTGTGAACCTCTCCCCTCAATGAGTAGGTTGCGGCATTTTTCGGGCGAATACGCGGGTTTGTACGGGCGTTTGCTGCACAGTGCATCGAAAACGTCAGCCACGGCAGTAATTCGACCCTCCAAAGGTATCTGCTCACCTACCAAGCCGAGCGGATATCCCGTGCCATCCCATTTCTCATGGTGGGTCAAAGCGATATGGCCTGCCATCTTCAAGAGCGGCGTGTCCCCCGCTTCGAGGATGTTTGCTCCAATACGAACATGACGTTTCTTTTCATCTGAATTGTTTGAGTCATTGCCGAACGAGTCATCGAGTGTGCTGATCACGTGCATTCCCAGGTCGCAATGCGTCCTCATCTCTGAAAACTCATCCGAATCGAGTTTTCCTGGTTTGAACAGAATATCATCAGGTATCCCGATTTTGCCCACGTCGTGTAGCTTGGCCGCTTGCTCAATGGTCTCTGTATACTCCGTGCCGAGTCCCAAGTTTCGAGCGATGAGTGCAGCAAACGCTCCCACACGCCTTACATGGCGTCCTGTCTCATTGTCACGATACTCGGAAGCTCTCGCCAAACAGTGAACAACATGGTGTTGCGCTCTTTCGAGGGCTTCCGTTCTCTGCTTGACTTCTCGCTCCAACGATTCGGAAATATCCTTCAGCCATTTTTGATGACCTCGCAAGGTAAGTAGGTTTTTGACGCGTGGAAGGAGCTCAAGCGGATCGATCGGTTTGCTGAGAAAGTCATTGGCACCCAGATTCAATGCTTCGTACTTTACCGATTCCTCAATGTGGGCCGTTAAGATGACAATGGGTATATGCTGGAGCACTTCGATCTTGCGCATTTGAGCCAGCAGTTCCAATCCGCTGATTTCTGGCATCATTACGTCCAGCAAGATCAGATCGGGCGATGATTGTAGGATGCGTTCAATCGCTTCGGTCGGCTGATTCGTTGAGTCCACATGTTGGTAACCCCATGTCTTGAGGTATTTCCTGGCGACGCGAATGTTCAGTTCCTCATCGTCCACGATGAAGATTCGAAAATCTCCTGCATCGCATGCAGGGCGAGCCCATGCTCCATCATGGAGCTTGACAGGCTGAACAACAGCTATCGGGGTTGGCTCTGCCAATACCATCGGAGAACTGGTCAACATAGAAACAGCCATATTGCCAGAATAAGAGGAAGTCGATTGATTCAACATAATTCGTTCTAGTTGCTTTCCAGATTTGGTGAAACCAATCGCGATAAATAGTCTTCGATGGTTCGTAGTACTTTTTCCGCGTTATCCCAGTCGTTGGCTTGTACGGAATCATGTAGCTGCATTGCTGGAGCTGTCAAACAAGGGAAGCCAGCGGTTCCACCCGAGCCCTTGACCCAATGTGCGATAGACTGCGTTTGCTTGGGATCACGAGTGTCCACCGCATCTCGCAATTTGACAGTCTCACGTTCTAAAGCAGCCACGAAATCGACGACAATTTCTGCAAATTCCGGGTCGTCCGTTGGGAGCTTGGACTTGATAGGCGCCAAAGATTCGACTCGGCGACTCTCTCGCGAAGATGGGCGTGTGTCCTCGTAGATCCCTCTCATTCGAATGAGCAATTCATCCGTATTGATCGGTTTCGATAGGTAGTCACTGCATCCAGCCTCAAGACAAAGCTGCTTGTCGCTAGCCATTGCGTGAGCGGTCAACGCGATAATCGGCACCGTGATGCCGGAATCTCGGAGCATCTTCGTTGCGGCGTAGCCATCCAGAATCGGCATCTGCATGTCCATGAGGACCACGTCAAATGCGTTTTCACTCAAGATAAGGTCATAGGCTTGTTTGCCATTTTCGGCTTGCGAAATGCATGCCCCCGAACGACTAAGAACCAGCGATACCAGTTTTCGATTGGTTGCTCCGTCGTCGACCACGAGTACCTTCAGGCCTCGCAAAAGTTCACCGTCAATCGAAAAGGATTGCTTAACAGGGGTTGGGAGAGAATCCCCTATCGCTCCGTTTTCGATTAGGTCCTCACTCTTCAGGTCGCCTGCATCCAACGTTAGTCGGAAACAGCTACCGCGTCCGCTATCGCTTTCGACCGTCAAGTCGCCACCCATCATTCGCGCCAATTGTCGACTGATGGAGAGTCCTAGTCCGGAACCGCCGTACTTTCGCGTTACGGACGTATCCTCCTGCATGAACGGATGGAATATCTGCTCAAACTTATCCTTTTGGATTCCAACTCCGGTGTCGATGACTTCAATTTCGAGCTTGGATTGCGTGCCTGGGTTCAATAGTTTAGCGATGATGTGAACCCCACCATTCATCGTAAACTTCCTAGCATTGCCAACCAGATTGATTAAAATCTGCCGCAATCGCGAACCGTCGGTCTGGATTTCATTAGGAACGGGACCTTGCCATGTGTACTCCAAACTCAAATTCTTTTCACGGAACGGTACTCGCATCATCGAAACGACTTCCGAAAGAATCCGTTGCGGCGAATCGGGCTGAATATCCAGTTCCAGTCTACCGGCTTCGATCTTAGATATGTCGAGGATATCATTGATGACGATCATCAAATGACGGCCACTGGAATGGATCGTCTTGAGCATATCTGCACGTTCTTCTGGTGAATCGTCCAGCCCGCGACACAAGAGATCGGCGTAACCCATAATCGCATTGAGCGGTGTTCGAATCTCATGGCTCATATTTGCCAAGAAATCACTCTTGGCGCGACTAGCAGCGTTCGCAGCTTCACATGCCTTTTCCAGCTCTTCCGTCCGGGTTGCAACGCGATGTTCTAAATGATCATTCGCCTCTTGCAACGATTGCTTCGAGGACTCGACCACCGACAACATTTCGTTGAACGCAACCACAAACTCACCGAGTTCCCCGTCTTGCTCTGGACTCGATTTGGTTTCGACACGGTAAGTATAGTTTCCTTCCAAAGTTACTTTTCGAGAGACGGCAGCCAACGCATGAATTGGACGGACTATACTCCGATTCAAATACCCTGCCACGGCAACCGAGAACAACAACGAAAAGACTCCAACTATGATGGTAATTCGAGCGTAATTTATAACCTCTTGTCGAACGGTCGAGAAATCGACAGCCACCTTGAGGTCACCAATTCGCTCACCATCGACCGTAATCGCATGTGTCAGCAAATGCCCAGCCTCGCTGGATTTTTCTAATACAAACGACTTGGCTACGGCCTCGCGTGAGGGATAGCCTCCGATCAAGTCCCCGTCTTTGGAGAACATCGCAGCGGCAGTTACGGATCGCTCCACCTTCAACGCGGCGAGCAGTCGATCCGCTTGGTCGTTGTCAGCGAACTCCACGGCAGCAGCACTATTGAGCGATATTAGTTCCGCTTGCGTTTGGACTTGTCGCCACTTCGAGTTTCTAAGATTGATCACTCCATAGGTGACGAGCGCCGTACTGGTGAGCACCACAGCCAATGCGACCGATACCGTCGCAAGAAACTGCAGCTTGCGCTGTATCGATTTTGGAGAACGGGTTGTTTTTGAAGTGATCATAGTCATTCAACTAAAAATTTTGAAATTAGGAGTCAAGACTTCCTAACTTTCTTGAACGGCCCTTCGAATGGTACGGCCCAAGAACCAATCCAACGAAGATTCCAAGCTGAACTAGGGTTCTAGTCCATGTGGAACAAGGGTTAGACGTCTTGGAAAAATCCATACATCCATCACAAATTCACGAAGAGTGGCCATAGCGTCAACCCAATAGGATCAAAGGCCTTTCGAGTGTATGTCACGCGTTGATGGCAAGTCGGCATCCCAGTTGATAAATGTGGGTTGCACCACTAGGTTTTGGCTGGCTTTTCGAATTGTTTCGATTAATCCGAAGAAGCCTAATCTTCTTTCACTTAAGATGCGTTTGAAACCAATCCCACACGATGGGGTATTGGTCCACAATCCCTGGCCACAAGTAAGCAACAGCGGTGGCGAAGCTTTACTGACAAATTGGACATATGGTATGGCATGGTGGTATGGCATGGGGATATGGCATGGGGATGGTATATGGCATGGGGACACACACAAACTATCATGGTATGGCATGTGGTGGCATGGTATGGCATGGGGACACACACAAACTATCATGCTACGATTTTCTTACCACTCAGAGTTAATCGGTAAATGCAATTGACTGCCAGCAAGAATTTACGTTTACAAACTAGCCAGGGACCAGAAGCGGATGCGTTTCTGCATGCTATGCGCAAGCGGATTTGAAATGACAATTGGTAGTTGTCAAAAATTACAGATGAGCCGGTTTCGAGCTTGTGCCGATTCCCCCTAACTCGTTAACAACTCTTTTGCTCGATTGCGTATCTTGTAACGCTGATGGCGGTTCCGGCTGCGAGTCGACTCAATCACTTTCGGCTTGCCCGCCACCGTAGCGAACAACTTTCCAAAGTCCCTCGTCAGCTCACACCAAACTTCCGCATCAATCCCCAGTCGCTCAAAGATCGGTGCTGCGCACTCCGGCGTTGCACCACGTTTGTCGGCTCGCAACTCTCGTGCGGTCCAGTCCAATAACTCTAGATAGTCCGCAACACTCATTGGCAAGAATCCTTTGTCGCTCGCACGACTGCCTCCAGTATGACAACAAGCTCCAATGTCGTCCCTGAGCTCGTCAATGGTAAGCGGACTAAGCGATTGCATAATCGGCTTGGAGACCATAACGACATCGCGATCCGTAGTGGCTTGTACGTTCGTTTCCGTTTGCAATGCAATGGCCCTCTGCTGCGCCGAAGTATATTCGCTGGTCTCGATCGCATCGGCCATGGCAGCTCGAATCGGATTCAAGTCAACATAAGCGGCACAGGCTAAGATTGCTGTTTCATCCAGCAATCTCACTGCACGATAGCGCGCCTGCCAAAATTTCCCGACTTCGTTGTCATCCTCGTTGGCCCGCTTTCCAATCTTTTGGGAGAGCAACCGCATCCACCACGAGATATCACTAAGCCGAGATCGAATCTCTTTCAAGCGGACCGGATCGTTGCGGATCATGTTGAGTTCGAATTCATTAGGCTCCTTAGGCATCTTTTGAGCATCTCGTCGCTTGGGGCAAAGCATCAGCCAACGCCGAGCCACCTCGGAATCATCCCAAACCGCCACCACATCAGGCCTGGACCGAAGAACCAGATGAAAGTGA
>JBBRJI010000106.1:0-12077 GCA_038219625.1 Pirellulales bacterium
GAGCGAGGCCATCGCTCAGGTTTTGAGGCTAACGAGCGAAGGGCCTCGCTCGTCCACAGTTGTCGCCTTTTGCGGAGCAAGTATCGCCTTTTTTCTCGGCAATTGTCGCCTTTTGCTCCGCAAAAGTGCGTTAACGAACCGCACTTTCGCGGAGCGAAAGGCGACACTCTCTCTAGAGTCGGCTGAGTTCGCTAAGCCGATCTTTGGCTTGCTTGGACAAGGAATGGCCATCGTGATTGTTAACGACGAACTCATAGAACTTTTTGGCCACGTCGACCGCCTTCTTTTTCTTTTCCCCTTTTTGGTCGACGATGAGGACTTCGCTGCATCGACCCGCTTCGAAGGCCGATCGCGCCTGCCAGTTTTTGATGTCAGCGGGAGCTTGAGTACCACCGTAGCCGTACATGACTTTTTGAAATTCCGAAATAGCCTTAGCAAATTCGCGGTCAGCAAAGAAGACTTCACCCATCATGAAGCGGGACCTAGCTCCGATTTCATCGCGTTGGTCTTCCGCCAATTCACTATAGAGCTGGATTGCTTCGATGGTCTTCTTTTGGTTCTGTCGAGCGTATGCGAGTTCGTATTTTGCGGTTGGCATGAGAGGCGAATCTGGCACTTTGCTTTTTAAGGCGCCGATCCAATTCTCAACTTCGGACCACTTTTTCAGCTCCCGCGCAGACTGCGCACCGTGCAAGTAAACCATGGCTTTGACTTGCTCACTTACGCTTTCAGGATCGGAAGCTCGTTCCATGCTGCGGCGAGTGGATTCGTATTGAGGCCAAGCCTCAGCATACATCTCCTGTTTGAGAAAGCATTCCGCAATCATAAACGACGAGTCAACAAGCAGGTTCCCTTTCGGAAAATCTCGAGTCTGCTTTCGAAATTGTTCGATGGCTTGATCGTATTGCTTTTGCTGGAAGAAGGCCCAGCCCAGTTTATAGAGCGACTTCTCCTGCAGGTTTGCGTCGACGCTTCGCGTGGCAGCTACGGTATACGCTTTTATGGCTCGGTCGAATTTCGAATTGTCGTATTCCGCTTGTCCAACATGGAAATAGGCCTCGGCGGCAAGCGGGCTGTCCGGATACTTAGCGGCCATCGTCTGAAAAACTTGGTTGGCTTGATCGATCTTACCCTGTGATTTCAGTGCCCAGGCAAGTTCATAGTACGCTTTGTCGAGTAACGTGAACTTTGGATAGGTATCGATCAGCGTTTGAAATGCTTCGATTGCGGAGTCCAGTTGTTCGGACGCACTGCATGCGAGTCCGAGTTCGTAGAGAACCTTTGGCTTTTGGTCCGGGGGAAGTTTGGCTTTCATCAATTGGTTCAAGACGACGATAGCGTCTTGAGGTTTGCCAAGCTGACGCAAGCAAATCGCCTTGGCAACTCTGGCTTCGAAGCCGACTCCATCCGCTCGAGTATCGAGCGCAATGGGTTCCAGCAATTGAAGTGCAGGAGCAAACTGCTCTCGCTGAATGAGGATAAACGCTTTGCCATAGGCTGCGTAATCCAGCAGAGATTTGTCTTTGGAGGTCGACAGCACCGAATCATAGGACACCAAGGCTTGGTCAAAATCATTCAAACTCGCCGAGAGTTGCCCCAATCGAAACTCAACTTGAGGTTTGAATCGGGAATTTGGATAGTCCTTGAGAATCTTTTGTAGTGTGTTTTTGGCTTCTTCCTTTTTGCCATGGGCGTTTTGCGCTTCCGCCAAGACGACCAGGACTTCGTCGGCTTGCCCCCATTTGGAGTCCGCTTGATTTGATTTCTGAAGCGAGTCGATGGCTTGATCCAATTTCTCGAGTTTCAGTAGGCTTGCTCCTTGAAGGAAGAAGGATTCTGCGCGAGCCATTGGCTCTTGCTTTTCGTTAATTGCTTTGCCGGTCAGTTCGAGCACTTTTTCGAATTGTCCGCTTAAGTATCTGGCTGCGGCGAGTCGCGTTTCCCAAGAAGGTCGCAGAGGGTTCTTTGGTTCGGCGGTGATCAACTGCTCAAAGGCTGTTGCTGCGGATTCGTGTTGCCCCAACTGCAGGGTCGACTCAGCCCGGATGTAAGCCACATCGGAGGCGAGGGGATCATTTGGAAAGCGTTTTGCAAACGCTTCACTCCATCGCTGCGCATCTGCCTGCGCACCCATTTGGAGGGCAGCAAAGGCAGCATTGTAGGTCGCTCGTGGGGCAATGGCGTCGTCCGGATTCTCGACGGCGATCTGTTCGTAAATGGTCCTGGCCTCGGCTTTCCCGTCTGCGGTCGCGGAAAGTCCATCCGCAAGGTCCATTCTGAGCAACGCTACGGATGGAGTTTTGCTAGCCCACTCGAGAGCTCGTCGAGCAATAGCGATAGCATCTGTCGGCCTGCTCTGAATGATGACGATTTGGCACATCCAGTGAGCAGCCTCGGCGGCTCGATCGTCTTTGGAAGCCAGCAAGCCTTCGAAGGATTTGAAGGCTTCGTTGAACTTTTTGTCGCGCATCAGCGTTTGCCCGGCAGCCAGCGCGGAGTTTTGCGAATACTGCGACTTAGGAAAAAGTTTCGAAAGTTTCTGATAGACGTCTGCGGACTCCTTGAACTTGCCCGATTTCGCCAATGCAAAGCCGTAACGATAGAGCGCATAGTCCGCGTTGGGGCTCTTCTCAAAGTCTTTTGACGCTACGACTTCTTTCAGCAGTTGAACGGCACTTTCCGATTGATCGTCCTTGATGGCGATTTCCGCAGCCCGCATTCGCACTTCCTTTGACAGCGGATGGCTTGCGTATTTTTCTAGGAAAGCGTCGTAGTTTTCTTTGGCCAGTTTCGACTGTTGTTGTTCGTCAAAGGTAAGCGCCAGACCAAACAGGGCATCTGGTCGAACGGAAGAGGTGTCCATCGAACGATTTTGAAGCAACTGGCTGTAATGCGAAATCGCTTTGTCTAGATTGCCCAAACGAGATTCTGCTTCTCCCGCGTAGAACATGGCTTTGTCAGCAAAACTACCATCCGGATACTTATCTATCAGGGATGCAAGTACCTTGGCAGATTCGCCAAGGGCTTGCTTACGGGCATTTCCTTCGACTTGCATCGCTTGTTGATAGAGACTCCAGCCAAGGTTCACCAGCGATTCTTCGCGCTGCTTCAGTTCCGTGTCCTGGAGAGAAATCTTGAATTGCTCAATGGCTGCAGGAAAATCGGGCTTCTCTTGTTGCAGATAGCAAACGCCCAGAAAATGACGTGCGCTCGATGCTAAGGGATCGGCAGGATAATCTTTGAGCAATTTGTTCCACTGCTCGATGGCAAGCGGAAAGGCCCCGTTGTTCTGGGCATTGGCCGCGTCGGCAAAGATCTCTCTGGCTTTTTCCTGACGTTTCTCTTTGTCGGAAAGCTGAGCGGTGCCGGAAGCCTTGGGTTTGCCGGCTGCCTGCGTAGGCTTGGCTTGCGTGTTCTTGGCTGGTGCGCCCCCCTGTTGCCCGAGAGCTAACTGGGGCTCAATCGCCGGTGATACGAACAGGCCGGTTGCTAGGCAAGCTGCAAATAATCGTCTGGCAGCATCTCGGTTTTTCATAGTAATCCCAATCGTAACGCTAAAAGAGCCGTATTCGATATCCAAATGCTGACAAAGGTTCGCAGGCGGTGTTGGCCGAACCAAGTCTGTAGTTTAACGTAGTAGACTCCAATCGGAAAGTTTTACCGGAAGCGTGAATGGTTTTCCTTTGGCTAGGAACATCTGCCAGGCAAAAATCGCCTGATCGCTATATCTTGAAACTTTGACCTCTTATCCCTGCTTGCCTCAACTCTCGTCCCATATTTACCAACAGTGTTTCTCTAAATGCAAATCCTCGTAACCGGCGGCAGCGGATTCATTGGTTCCCATTTAACAGAACGATTATTGCAAGCTGGCAACCAGGTAACCATCGTCGATGACTTGAGCACCGGTCGGAGCGGCAATCTGAGCCGGGTCCAGAGTCACCCGCGGTCGCGATTGATTCACGCCGATCTAGGGGATCCAGTGCTCGTTCGGGAAGTTTGCCAAGATGTCGATGTGGTATACCACTTGGCTGCCGCGGTTGGGGTGGCGTTGATTGCAAAGCACCCCATCCAAACGATACATCGCAACATCTACCCGACCCAACTCTTGCTGGACGAGCTTCGTCGAATCCATTTGGCGGGGCGGACGGTTTCGATGTTCCTGGCGAGTACAAGCGAAGTGTACGGAAAGAATCCCAAAAGCGTCTGGTGTGAAGAGGATGATCTGGTGTTCGGTGCGACGACCAAACCGCGATGGAGCTACGGCGCAAGCAAAGCGATCGACGAATTCTTGGCATTGGCATGTGTGCGTGAATGCCAAATGAACATAGTCATCGGACGTTTTTTTAACGTGTCTGGGCCTCGACAATCAGGCGCGTACGGAATGGTTCTGCCGAGGTTTGTGGAAGCTGCAATGGCCGGAAAACCGTTGGTTGTGCACGATGACGGATTGCAGGAACGATGCTTTGCACACGTGTCGGATGTCGTTGGTGCCGTTATGACCCTGATGGAAACCGAGAGCAGCTATGGTCATATCTACAATATCGGGGCAGATCAGCCGATATCGATTCTTGAAATGGCGAAACGGGTTGTGGCGATTGTCAATCCGACTGCAACGATTCAGTTTCAGTCCTACTCTCAAGCGTACAATGAAGACTTTGAAGACATAAGGCGTCGTGTGCCTGACCTAACCCGCATCCGGCAAGCGATCGGCTATGCGCCGACTCTTTTCCTGGACGATATTATTCGCGATGTCTGGAATGAAATGTTGAAATGTTCTGCTCCAGAGTGAAGGTAACGATCCCCCGAGTAAACTCGGGGGCATTCAGCGAGGACATCGACCGTTATTGCACGTCGTCAAATTTCACTTCGACGACTGCGAAGCCGTGCGAAGGTTTTGCAAACACAATTTGCAGACCATCTTTCCGCCACGGCAGAAGTCCCATCCATAGGCCAGCCACGAACATGGCTATCGCAAGCGATACCAACGGCATGATGGCGGACGTGAAGTTGCTGGCCAAGGCCTCTATCGCCATTGCAAGCCCGAGACTCAGTACGGCAACCGCGGTAGAAACGATTTGGAAGGAACGCGTACTTTGACTGATGAACAAGAATGAATAACAAACAAGCAAAGGCAGGAATGAAACTGCCACCATCCCCATCGCCGAGCAGATGACAGCAACACCGAGGTACCTGCCGTTGGTAACCGCCAGTTCGAAAAGGTTGGGCCCGCAAAACAAAAAGAGCATTGGCGGTATCAACCCCAAGCCTAACAACCATACCGGCATCCAAAGAAGCGACTTCATGGAAAGTGGGTATTGAAATACCTCTTGCCCAGCCTTGGAAAGCCTTAGCGATGTGAACTTCTGAAAATACCAACCGACAACTGCAATACTGATTAAGAGCAACGGAACAACCACGATTGCGACAATGATGAGCGGTGGAAACATCAACAGTATTTGTGCCAGCAAGCAATAGCCGCACAAGAAAGGGGCCACCCCGGATTCGTCATGGTCGTCGGGCAATATCCAGGCCAACTGGACGTTCAAGACAACAACGCCATACTCAAGAATTCCAAGTCCGAGGATTGCAAAGCCGACTGCCGTGGACGCGGGCGCGAGCGAACTGATGGTTCGACTGGGAAGCAATCCGACTAGTACCAAAAAAGTCCATGAGAATAGTACTTCAATCCCTGCGATCAAAAAAAGGGTTTCGGTATACTTCGTTTTCGGGTAGTCCCGTCGATTAAGGAAGGCATTTTCAGTCGCCGTCAAGATCGTTTATTCCATTGGAGTTGTTGACTTTTGGACTTAGGTTGGCACACGGCACATGGCACATGGAATTTGGGACTTTGCAGGCTCTACTGCATCGAGGGGATTCACAAAGTCCCAGGAATCCTAGGAATCCTTCGGAAAAACCTTGATGATATCCAAAACCAACGTGGTTGCGATTGAAAATTTGAGGATCATGTATAGGATTGAGCCGGTCGGAGTCTGATTTGGCTGAGTTGGCTCGGCATCCGACTCCCCACCCCCTTTCAAATTCTCTGGAGTTTGTCTTTCCATGAAAAAATCTGTTTTGGTTGCCGCTGCGTCCGTCGCTTCGCTTGGTTTTGGAATCTCCGAAACGGCACATGCCCAGAAATGGGCCGACTTGACCATGACTGTACTCTTGGACGGCGAGGTTCCAAAACCAAAGCAAGTTCTGGTCAATGCGGACGAGTTTTGTTTGAAACAGAAAATAATGTCTGAGGATTTGGTAGTCGACCCAGCGACCAAAGCGATTGCCAACATCGTCTTCATGATTGATTCAAAAAAAACGAAGCTTGAAACCAAACAGTTGCATCCAGACTTGCAAAAGTTACCCTCCGGCATGCCGGTCATGGACAATGTGAAGTGCGCATTCGTGCCGCACGTCATGGCGATTCGTGCCGGACAGACTCTTCTGATGAAAAATTCCGATCCAACGGCACACAACTCCAAGTTTAATTTCTTTAAGAACGACGAAGTCAATCCGATGATTCCTGCCTTTGGTAGCAAAGAGATTGTTACCACCGTTGAGGAACCAGGCGCAACCAAAGTCGAGTGCAATATCCACCCATGGATGAAAGGCTATGTGATCGTGGCGGGTCACCCGTACGTTGGGATCAGCGATGCGGCTGGCAAGATCAAAATCGAAAAGCTACCTGCTGGAGTTGAACTCGACTTCAAGCTTTGGCACGAATCGCAAAACAAGTCGATCGAAGAAGTTTCGCTCGGCGGCAAGAAGGACAAATGGATCAAAGGCTCCGTCAAGTTGACACTCAAGGAAGGTGCCAACGATCTTGGGAATCTTCTGATCAAGCCAGAGCGATTTAAGAGCGAGTAGTGGCGGATACTGCCAGCATCCGAACCGACCCTGCTGCCAGCGCCCGAATCGACGCTAGTGGCAGCATCTGAATCGACGTTAGTGACAGCGTACGAACCGACGCTAGCAGCGTCGGCCACGACACACGACACCATCACTCCATCAGAATCCCTGCGATCGATGCGTTGATCAAGGTCGCAAGGAACCCGCCCAACAGCGCTCTCATTCCTAAATTGGCGAGATCCGACCGACGACTGGGTGCCATGGCCCCGATGCCACCCAGTTGAATTCCGATCGACGAAATATTGGCGAAGCCAGTCAACGCGTAAACGGCCAGTCGATACGAGCGTTCTTGGATTCCTTTCACCCCGACAAACTTGTCGTTCTCCTTGATCGTATTGAGATCGGTCAAGTCGGTGAAAGCCACAAACTCATTGAGGACAAGTTTCTTTCCCAGCAATTCGCCAATGCGAGGCGCATCTTCAGGCACCACTCCCATTAGGAACGCAATCGGTGAAAAGAGTTTCGAGAAGATTAACTCCATCGAGAGCGTTGGCATTTGAAAAGCAAAACCCGCTCTTGCGATCAGGTAGTTGATTCCCTGTCCACTGAGCATGAGCAGGTGATTGATCAACGCGATGCCAGCGATAAAGGCGATGAGCATGGCGATGATGTTGATGACGAGCATCATGCCGTCGGAAGCACCGCCGGCGGCGGCATCGACTACGTTCGTGTGTGTCCGCTCGTCCGCGATTTTGATTTCACCACGCGTGACGGGATCCATGGTCTCGGGGATCAATAACTTCGATAGGTACAATCCGCATGGGGCGGCCATGACACTGGTCGCCAAGATGGCGACAGGATCAGCCCCCATCCCGATAAAGACCGCCATGATGCCGCCGGAAACGGTTGCCATGCCGCCGATCATGAGCGCCAACAATTCTGACCGCGTCATCGTGGCGATATAGGGTTTGATGATCAAGGGAGCTTCTGTTTGTCCCATAAACACGTTGGCGGTTGCAGCCAGCGTTTCGGCACCGCTTACTCCTTTGCTTCCGAACACCAATAACATTGCCTTGGCAAAGAACCAAACAATCGCTTGAAGAATTCGCAGGTGGTACATCACGGTAAAGACAGCCGACACGAAAATGACGGTCGGCAATGCGCGAACAGCAAAGATGAAACCATTTCCTGCCCCGAACGCGTTCTCGGAGGGCACATGTTTTGCGAGTGGTCCAAATACAAACTCTGAGCCCATGTTGGCAAAGTCGAGGAACTTGGCAACCATGGCCCCCATGACCTCGAATCCAGAATACACAACGTCCACCTTAAGGATCAAAACACCGAGCAAGAACTGCAATCCGAGCCCAGTAGCGATCGTCCGCCAATTCACTTGGCTCAAGTTGTCCGAGCAAGCGGCAGCCAGCCCCAGGAAAAACATAACTCCAAAACAAGCTTGACCGCGAACACCGATACTTTCGCGAAGGAACCAGGCTAAGCTTCCTAAAACAAGGATGGCGAACAGGAGGAAAAGTCGAATACTGGTCTTTGTTTCCGTGGCAGAAGTACGAGTCATGTACGAATTCACTTGGTATTTGGAGTTTTATTCATTTAGAACTTGGCGAATATCCTGGCGATTCGTTGATTGAAAACTCAGTTGTCACTGAAGGGGGGTGGAAAGTTTTTGTTCGGTGCAGACGAAGGTGCCGTTTGCGTGGGATCGAAAGGGCTGTTGGACGTGTTTTCCAGGAACGGCTCTAAGTGCTCCATTAGCGTTTCAAAACGAATTTTGACGTTCGCTTCTCCTAGCAGCAACTGCTTGATCGATACCGGCAGGTTCACGGCGTACGCGATAATGTCGGTTAAAATTCCCAGTGGCAGTTGTTGAGTCAGCAAGTCGGTGAATGTTTTTGAATTGGCCGCGTCGTGCGGAATCATCGATCGGAAGACACCCAAAAGCGTCTTGCGATGTTCGTCGGCTGAATGCAGGAAATCATCTGGGACAATGTCTGTAATCAATTCGACTCGGGCTTGGCGAAAGCTGGTTGTCACCTCAAGCTCCTCGATAATCCTAGCTCGCTGGAGTCCCGCCATCAGGATGTTGTGACGTCCATCGTCGGTCGGTGTATGCGAAATGATTCTTCCGATGCAGACGGTGTTTCCGAGATTCGGTTTCCCTTGAAATTGTGTCTCCCAACCAGGAATCAAAAGTGCCATGGTGATCAAATGATCGGATTCCAAGGCTTCGGAAAGCAACTCGCAGTAACGCGGTTCAAAGATGTGCAAGGCTTGAATCACGTGAGGGAACAAAACCATATTTGGAAGCGGAAAAAGGCGCACGACTCCATCGAAATCATCTGGAATTCCTGCACTTTCCCAATGTCCCATACCATGTCCTGTCACTGAGGCACCCCAATCCTGTCGGAAATTGCGAGAGCGACGGGGAGTTTCGACGAAGTATACACGGACGGCCACCCCACCCATATGGGAAAGTCATCGTCTCTCTGCAGAATGGTCCGTGTGGCGCACTCCAGAGCGGTAGCGATGGGCTTTTTGGCTGGACTACCTCCTTGGCCAAAGGGAAACGATGTTTGCAACCAATACGAAAGCCCCACCAAGAATCAGAGGGACTGAAATAATCTCGTTCGCATAACCAATTCTATTTGTGAAGTTACCCAGAAGTCCAGGCAGGAAAAGCGCCCAAAACGATGCGAAGACCGGCTCGCTGCTGTAGATGATGGAGGCTTGAACCGCGGTGATCCGCGGTTGGAAGGTGTTCATCCCAAGGAACGCCAGAACGGAGCAAATCACGGCGAGAAAGAGAATGATCATGAGGACGAGCGGAGAAAAGAACAGTTTTGACCACGACTGCCAGGCGTGAACAGCGTGAACTGGCATCGATGTCAGGGCGACCGAGTGGAGTGCGGCAAAAGTCAACCCAGCGGCCAAAGCAACAGCCAAGAACATGCCCGGTGTGATTGCCGTCGGGTTGAGTTTTTTTCCGTAGTAATCGACAAGCAAAAGCTGGCCTGTAAACAGAACTGCACCCAGCGTGGTTAACGAATCTCCGATCGTCCATTTGCTGATAGCGTCGGGAGCGACTTCGATTCCTCCTGCATCCAAAACGATTAAGCCCGTAAGGATGGAAACTCCCAGCAATGCAATGGCGATTCCAATTAGGACGTTGTAAGAGATGGATTTGCGAAAAAGGACCGCCGAAAAGACCGGTGTAAAGACCGCCGTTAAGCTTGTCAGAAACCCGCTTCTCGATGCAGGGATGGTTGCCAACCCCATGACTTGCAAGACAAGCCCTACATAAAACAACAATCCTACCATGGCGCCCGCATGCCACTCCGATCGGCTTGCCCCGCGTACCAAATTTGGACAGAACAGATAAAGCACCACCAGCGACATAAGGAATCGCAATCCAATCATGCCTGAAGAAAACGCAACGCTGAGCGTACTTGGGACCGAGTCATTTTCCAGACCAAAGAACTGCTCCATCTGCAAATTCAGCGATTTCATGATCGGAAAAGAGAGTCCCCAAAGTGCGTTGACACCGACCAACGCTGCGACGGCGATCCATTGTGTTGCATTGGACCGAGTACCCTCTTGAACACCTGCCATGCGTTTGCTATTTCCTTAACTTGACCTATCTCACTACGATGCTTCACGACGCGGCTATTGTAATCATCGAGCGATTGGAAGTCGTACTGCTTCGCAAAACGCTTTTTCAGACACGATATTGTCGCCTTTTGCTCGGCAAAAGTGCGTCTCGTTAACGCACTTTCGCGGAGCGAAAGGCGACAATGATTTCCTTTGTTTCATTTTCCAAACAGGAATTTCCCAAATGACGCGAGTTAACAACGCCATTTCTCCAACGACTTCATCCGCAAGTACAGCCGCCAACTCATTGAAAGGAAACGGTCTCAACGACATCGACCTGAGCGAATTCCTCAACCTGATGATTACCGAACTTCAGAATCAAGATCCTTTAAACCCAACCGACAATGCCGCTCTGCTCCAGCAGATCGGCGAATTGCGAGGCATTAGCTCCAACGATCAACTCGTGACCACACTAAAAGGGTTCTCGAATACGCAAGAACTAACGACTGCAAGCAGTTTGATTGGGAAGTCTGTGAAGGGCATAGACGTTGCGGCAAATGAGGTAAGCGGCGAGGTTACGAGTGTTTCGGTCAAGATTGACGAAAAAGATCGCAACAAGCGACAGGTCCAAGTGCATGTGGGGAATCAAATTGTCGATATCAAAAATGTTCGTGAGATCGATGACAAGGCGGTGCCACCCATTGCATCCTAATGCTTGCATTAGGTGACTCAAGGAAACCTCCTTTCGACTTCAACGAACTTCGATTCCATCTTTGTTCAACGAGTTTGCGAAGGCAGGTGATTTATGGGCTTGGCATCAGCTCTCAGTACAGCGTTAACCGGAATGAGCGGTGCTGAAAAGCAGATCGACGTTTTGGGAAACAACCTTGCCAATTCGCAAACCGTCGGCTTCAAATCTTCGGAAGTGGTGTTCGCGAATCAGTTTCTGCAAACACTCTCTCTAGGTTCGTCCCCGACCACGGGCAATGGCGGAACCAATCCGCGTCAAACCGGGCTTGGGGTTCAAGTTGCAGCCATCAACCCGAACTTCACTCAGGGCACGATCGAAATCAGTTCGTCGCCATCGGACTTGGCGATCCAGGGGGACGGGTTCTTTCAAGTGGCTGGCGGGCAAGGGGAAAAACTCTTCACCCGAAACGGTATTTTCAAACTCAACAGCGCCAATGAATTGGTTACCTCCACCGGAAACCGGCTGCTCGGTTTTGGAATCGACGATCAATTCAACATCCAGACGACTCAGCTCTCGTCGCTGACGATCCCACTTGGGACCGAAGCGGTCGCCAAAGCAACGAACATCGTTTCACTCGAGGGGACCCTTACGGCCAAGGGGGATGTCGCTGACACGTCGCGGGTAATTCAAAGTTCCATATTGGGAGATGGAATCGTTCCGCGTCCAACTGGGACGGGAATTACCGTCGATAGCTCGACGGTACCAACCCTGACTGGCGTTGCTGCGAGCCATACAGAGGGAGGAGGCGGGACCCACATCGAGGGTTCGGTGTTTCAATACCGATTCACCTACGTGGACGGCAGCGGAAAAGAAAGCTTGCCTACTGCTGCATTAAACGTCACCGTCCCGGCCGCAAACGGAAATGCGGACAACACCA
>JBBRJI010000107.1:0-12027 GCA_038219625.1 Pirellulales bacterium
TGGAAAAATCCCATGCCCATTGTGAAAACGTCAAGCTGGATAGTAACAAAAATATGCTGATCCATGGCCTTCTTATCCACCGAAACTCCATTACAAAGAAGGATGCAATCAGTACAAAGAACGCAACCGGTGCCCACAAAAGGTATCGAGGTGCCAACCAGACCCGCATGGGTACGGTGTGGTCTTGAGAAAAGAATACATATTGATTGGTCTGTTGACTGACAAAAGGTTGTGACGTAGCACCCATTTGGCTCCCAATCGTATCTTGAGTCCAGTCGCTTTTTCTTTCAAACCAAAGGTCTTGCCATTTCCAGCGGTAGCCGTGCGACAATGTCGATGTGTTACCAATCAAATGAACCGTTGTCGGCACGACAATTTGCCAAACCAGTGGCGCGCGCGACTTGCAATTGCTGATCGATGGTGACTCCACTTGAAGCGTTTTGAGCCATTGAGAATTGTTCGATGACCAGAGGAACACCTCCAACACATACGCGTCGTCGGACTTCGCAATTGAATTCTGTGCTGCATGGTCCAATAAAATATCGACACGTTGGACGTCGCTAGGACTGCGAATGGCAACCGCCTTTCGACCGTTGACGACAAACTCCCCATTTGCGATGAGCATCGCTGGCAATCGCAACGACACGAAATTTGCCCGCGTCTTGAGTCGGACAACAAACCGATCTCGTTGCTCGACCGCATTGACGATTGTTTGAAGCCAAGCCGACTCAACGTCGACGGCCGTTTCGTTGTCAATCGCTTGCAAACTCAGTTTGCCTGTCAATCTAGGTTCTAATTGGGTGCGATCAAAAGGCATTACCGTCGAGCCACTTTCCGATCCGGCTAAGGTTTCGTATCGCCCGCCAAGCGGCGATTGCACAACACAACGAATTCCCTCAGGATGTGTGATGTCTCCAATGTACGTGCCCACGGAAACAATGTCGTCAGACTTGTCAGCCGCAATCCATGGCAGGAGCAAATCGAACGAGGTTGGAGTGCTTGACAACTTGTCGCGGTGACTCAGGCGTTTCCGAATCGTCAACTTGCGTTCATTGGCTGATCGAGCAACACCTTCGGCGTTCGGCAAAATAAGCTGCAACCAAATATAGTGCCGTTCGAACGCAGGAGTCATGAATGTAAAACGGGGGCCGCCGAGCCCGTCTTGCAAAGCCCTAGCCTCAACGTGGACATTGTCGATGGTCAACTGCAAATCGTTTACTTGAGCTTCGGTACCAAGCCAGCCTTCGCCATCCTCCAACCAGTCTTTGGGTATCGCTAATCGAAGCGTTTTTGCAATTCCACCTGCATAAACTAGGCTCCAAGTTTGCGATAGGTCGAACCCCTCCTCCGTTACGGCAATCCTTGTTTGCGAACTCCCTTGGATGACCGTCCCGTTGGCCACGGCAATCCCTTTCCAGTTGGACCAAGTTTTCGACTTAGCAACTCGATACTTCAAGATGGAAGGGCTGCCTCGCGATGGACTGGAACTCAGCGTGAACGACTCACCTTGTTTCCAGCGTATCGCATCCATCCGTTTAATCGAATGCGACGTCCCGTCCCCTTCGTCCAGCTTCGCAACCGCCGATTGAATCGTCAGCTCTCCACCCACGCAAAGTGACAGTCTCTGTTGTGCAGGATCCAGCCACGAAAGCATTGGTAGTGAGAAACCAAGTTCGCGTTTTGAATCGTAAGCGTTCTCTGTCGGTCCACTCGGTCTGGATAACACAAACGAAATACTCCGCGTTGGCTGACGGATACTGTCGTCTCGTGCTGTCAACAATGGAAGGGAATCGATTGAATCCGTTGGCGTCGGTAACGCTTCGGCCGGTGATCGGTTTCCGCCAGTGCTTCCACTCTTTGGCTGCAAAGCATCCAAAAGCTCGCCGAGACTCAAGGGAATTGAGGTTGTACCATCTGAGTCCTGGGTGGAACGACTCCGAATCGCTACGAGGTCTAAGTCGCGGCCAGAGGGCTGCAACTGAACCCGGTCGACTACCCAGCCCTGAACATCTAGCTGCAGAAAAGGGAGTTGACGCACATCCCCCAAAATATCAATTGTGCCGTTCAGATGCAGACCTCCAGAATCGTAGGCTACATCGTACACCGCCATGAGGTCCGACGCTCGATCTCCTACGTTCCAGTGTACTTTCAAAGGCTCGTTCTGCTGATTGAATCGAAAGCTATAGGTCAACGTGTCATTACCGTCGCTCGCTTGCGACTGCCGAATGAACTGAATGCCCGCTTGTGGCTCCCATTGAAAGGAGACATTTCGCGGTACCCCAACATCGATACTTCCAACGTGCCGCTGAATGCCTTCGACACGAGGCATGGAAAACGAAATCGGATCCGAATCCAACGCGTTTGATGTTTGCCATTCAATGGGTAATTCGATCTCCGTGCGAGAGAATGCCTCTTCGAATTCCAATAGAAGCACCGTGTTCGCCTTGGCTGGCGTTTCTTCGGATTTCCCAAATCGATAGCCCGGAAACGAACTCGGTGACGACATCGGCTCCCGCCACTTGCTCCGATCCGGAAGTGTGATTAGAAATCGTCTCCCTCCCAACGTTTTAGGTCCGCGTATCGCCATGTTGGAAACAGCGCGGAATTCGCCAGCTTCCATCAACGGCATATATTTTGTCTGGCTCTCTACCTCGATCGCTTGGATTTGATCCGCAACCGACTTCTTGGCCCAATTGAAAGTGACCGTACCGCCCGATGTTCGGGCGATTGCAACCGAGCTAGGTCCGATCTCTTGAAACGGCTCGACAACTTCATTGCCACTACCCACAAGATTCAGTTCCCATGGTCCGATAGGTAACTCGAATCGAACAATGGTTGGAACCAATGGCAGATCCAATCGAAGGGATTGGCCCTGAGGTGAAGCCCGAACGTTACTCAGAGCTTCAAAGTGTAAGTTTCGCTGCCCCTGAGACCCTGGCGAAACTCGCCACACATAACCTTGACTGTCATTCGAAATACGAATCGACGGGAACTCTGGGACATTTTCACTCGAACGCTGCGAAGGTATCGCCTGTACGGCTCCCAGAGCAATCGGAATGCTGAGCCAGCGACTATTCGCTTCGATTAAGTTAGCCTGGGCTTCGACGTTGAGTTGAGCGATCGCCTGCACAACCTTAACTGAAATATCCATCCGTTCGAGTGCGTTCATCGTGACGACCGACGGTTGATCATTCTCGGCACTGAAATATCTTTCGAATTCCTCATACCTCAACTTTGGAACGAAAACACTTTCCCCCATACCATTTCGCATGATTATTGCATCGGGACGAATGCCAGGAGCTAGCACATCAGGTGTCTTATCAGGAATTGACAACCGCGGCATTCCGACTGGCTCTTGCGAGTGACCAACCAAATGTTGGCCCCAGCACATCATCCAAAAGCCCACGCACAACCGCGCGACGACGTACCCGACAAATCCTTCGCGAGCCATTCGATGAAATGCTGTTAAGTGAAACAAGCGAAAAACCAAGCCAAGCTGGGGTAACGGGACAGCGGAGTGATTGGACAACCAAACGATCGTCCAAGCTGTCTATTTTACGCAATCCTCACAGCCTTTGGTATCGAATTCGACCCAGCTTACTATAACCAAGGTCGGTTTGGTGAACTTGGATGGCCTTAAAGCCGTCATCCCCACCACTATCGTTATAAGGCGAGTGGCCGACCGTAACCAACCTAAGTTGGATTCGTGCGAATTCATTGCGATTCTGAATTCTCACGAATCCGTTACGACGGTTGGGCAAGAAATGTTCTTCCGTCGAATTAACGCAGTTATTAATGAGGTTTACTTCGTCGGCTGGTCTTGGATTGACATCATGCCACCACGACCCATTCCGCCCATTCCGCCGCCCATTCCGCCTCCCATACCTCCCATGCCACCACCCATACCACCCATGCCACCGCCCATACCACCCATCATTCCACCACCCATTCCGCCACCCATACCGCCCATCATACCGCCACCTTGCATGATAGGGACGACCAAGTCACCGACTGGATAAACTCGCACGACGTTGGCAGATGTCTTCTTGCTGGTAATACGCATGACTTCGTCTTCGATGACGTACGTCAGTTGCAACGGCTCCAAGATCAATTTGAGGGCCGATCGAAAGGAAATGGCTGGAAGCTCCATCGTGATTGGCTCATCCGGCGTAATGTTCTCGTCTTCGAGCGCCTTGTCGTCCAGAACGATCGGAATGCCATAGGATTCTCTAAAAAACTTCATGACTTGGGTTAATGGTGTTCCATTGAAATTGATTTCGCCACGCTCATTGAGCGCTCGGTAGATCTTTCGCTCGGACTCTTTTCCGCCTGACAAATCGATCGATCCATAACGTTCCAGTCGACGTGCGCTCAAAGCTTGCCAAACGTCCGCTGGCGGATATAGGATGGGTGGATCATCCACAAAGGGAACAAGCAACTGCTCGTTCAAGTAGAGCGAATCCACAAAGGCTCGGCTCCTCTTTCGCACCGCATCGCGTATCAATTGCTCATTGGATGCCATGTTGGACTCGATATTGGTCACAATATCGATCGTTGAACTCCGATCGATGGCGGTCACCTGAGGAGCGATTTCATTGTTTGCCGAGGCAAACAACTGCTGAGCCATCAGTGAGTTGTACCTTTCCACCAATTGCTGAACCGTCGAATTCCGACGTTCCGTCTCGGCTATCAATCGCTTCGAAGCCGATTGGCTTGATTGAACAGCCTCTGTTCTGGAAAGTTGCTCCTTCAAATTGACTTCGGATCGGGCGGCAGATTGAATGGCCGAGGCAACTTGGGACTCAAGACGGTTTCTACCCGATGCATCCAATTCTGTCGCGCGTCGAATCTGGTCCTGCAACGCTTTGAGAGACAGCTTACTGGCCGATGGATCTCGGCTCTTGCTCGCATACGTCAATTCGCTCTTGACCTGCGCCTCCAACTGCTGAGCTGCCACACGCCGCAAACCTTCGTCCTCTAAAAGCAAATCACCTGCATTTGACAATTCGCTGAAGCCGCTTCCGCTGGAAGCCTGCGATGGCGGGCTGTCCGCAAATGGATCATTCGTCGGAGACTGAGCCGAATGACTAACAGAAATTAGAAGTCCGAATCCCAAAACAAAGGAAATCGGCTTCGAAAGCCTCCATCCCGGAGAGGCCACAAAGCAACGGGTCATCATGATCTATCGGTCCTAATCGGCTCGATTCGAGTACAAGGACCAGAGACGCAGCACAATCGGCTACGAATTTCGAGAGTGACAATTCACTTTGCGATGTCCTACGGACGAGCTGCATCTAAGGATAGCTCGTCTCGCGTGATTCCTAGCAAAATTAAACCGTTACAAAGATGTAATGGAACGTACAGGCCAATTCTTCAAGGGACGGTCCATGATTGACATCATGCCACCCATTCCACCACCTCCCATGCCGCCCATGTTGGCGTACTGCATGATCTAACCGATAAGCGGAGTTGCGATTCCATGGCTATCTATCTGCCAAGGAACCCAAACCAATGCAAGCAGTTTTGATTTCGTATCCGCCTTGCGAATCGGAATATCAATTGCCTCCAAGGCCAAGTTCTCGGTTGAGAACTGACTCGTAACCGTTTCGATGTCCACTTGGCATTGCCGTTCCAGTTCATCCTTGGCGGTTATCAATTCTTCGAACGTTTCTTGTGCTCGCATCACGTCCCCTTGCTGAGCCGTGACTTTCCCCAAGCCTTTGACGGCGCTAGCAGCCTTAGAAACGTTGGTCCGACTCGCAATCTTGTTCCCAAGCAGCGCACCCAAAATCGTCGTTCCAATGTTGAAAATGCCCTCGTATTGCTTGGCTTTGGCCTGCTGTTTTTCCTTCTCCAGTCGTTGTTGTGCCGCCAATATGCGTGTCTGAAAGGAACGCGTCTTTTCGCCGTACTTGGCTTTTAACTTCTCGACCGCTTCGTCGCGAGCTTCTTTGGCTGCGTGCGAGAGTTCGATTCGGGCATCTGTCTCACTCATCCCCGGGGAAGTTGTTTGTTTAAGGGCTTTGCACGTGTAAACCGTGCACTGCACATGCCTAAAGAAGTAGTCTTTGATGGACTTTCCCCACAACGCATAATTCTTGGCCGAGGACATTTCCGCTGGCAATTCTGCGAACAAAAATCCATCTTCCGGTTGATTGCTAAGTTGCAAAACATCCGGCTCGATCTTGTTCGCTTTGTCCCATAGCGGATCGGGTACTTCGTCCTGAATGTCAACCATGTACTGGACGTCTTCCCAATAGTCGACCCCGGCCGTGGACTTAACGAAGTGAATGGACGACTGACTGAGAATGGCCGGACGATAGACGGTTTTGTTCTTCGCGCCAACAATCTTGGTTGGGACCAAAAACCTTTCCGTGACATCCGATGGAAGGATCGGTCGAGCGCCTGAGGCTTGGGCCGTTCCACTGGCACTCCCAATCGACCGCAGTGGACCTCTTTGCTTAGCCGATGTCTTTTTTTCCGACATGAGTTTGGAGATCTGATCTCGCGACAACGGCCCTCTCAAGAACGACAAAGCCCATCGCGATTGAAATATAGTAGGACCATCGTCATGAACGTTGTTCATCAAGAAGACTCGATTGCCTAGGGCCGAGAGCGATCGTTCCATGGCTGGTCTATCGAATGCGCTCCCTTGTTGCATGGAAGCTCCCTCAAGACCATCCAGCACTCGATCCTTGTCTCGCTGCGTTTGCAATCGTCCCAGGAACCATGTCCCCATGTTCGAAAGCCCTTTGTAGTCCAAGTCAACCGGATTTTGGGTCGCAAGAACGATTCCAAGTCCAAACGCTCGAGCTTGCTTGAGGAGCGTAAGCATGGGTGGTTTGGAGGGGGGCTTGGCCGACGGCGGAAAGTACCCATAAACTTCATCCATATAGAAGAGTGCCCGCAGCGAACCTGTACCTGGCTGGGCTCGCATCCACGCCAACAGTTCGCCAAGAAAGATTGTCACAAAGAACATGCGTTCTGAATCGTTCAAATGCGCGATGGAAATGATGGAAAGTCGCGGCTTGCCCTCGGGGGTATAAAGCAACCCCTTGATATCCAACGGTTGACCTTCCAACCAGCCAGCAAACGAAGGGGACGCGAGCAAGTTGTTGAGACTCATTGACAACTTGGCGCGATCCGCCGGCGAATAAAACGAATCCAAATCCATAACACCAATCTTCTTGATCGGTGGCGATTGAATTTGTCGAATCAAATCCTCAAGGCTAAGGTTGTTGCCGTTCCTCCAGGCCTGATCGAAGATGTTCGAGAGCAGAATGTGCTCGCGACTGGTCAACGGATCCGCATCGATACCAAGCAAGGTCAACAATCCGGACGAGGCCGAAGCGACTTTTTCTCGCATGGTCTCCGCATCTTCTCGCACCGCCGGCGATGGCGCGTCGAAGCTCCTTAGCACCGTCATCGGAACTCCAATATTGCTACCCGGAGTATAGATAGTACTGTCGACGGAGTCGCGGTACCGTTGGATTCGGTCTGCGTCCTGGTGCCAATCGCTAAGCCCCTTTCGCCATCGATTGGCGGTATCGGTGGCAAGCTCTTCCAACGGTTTGCCTTGCCGCGCAGCCTCGGCGGGCTCGATCCACTCCTGAAAGTCAGACGGAGCCAAATTGGGAAACGCCAGTAACAGATTCCCTAAGTCCCCTTTCGGATCGATGCAGATCGCAGGTACACCATCGATCGCCGCCTCTTCCAATAAACTCAGGCACAAACCGGTTTTCCCACTCCCCGTCATGCCCACGCAAAGCGCATGGGTCACCAAATCTTTCGAATCGTAATTGACCAACTCATCCAGAATCTTCCGGCCACCAAGGTCATACTTCTTGCCCAAATAGAAACTACCGAGCTTCTCATAATCTTGAACCGTAATCATGGATTCGTCTTTGGTAAGGCTTAAGAAGTTGGCAGTTGGCAGTTGGCAGTTGGCTTACTCCTCCGCCACGTTGACGTAAACTTTCAATGCTGAGTTGTCTTCGACAAGTAGCCGCATCATTTCTTTGTAATCAGATAATCCGTTGACTGGGCTTGTCAAAATTTTGTGAAGGACTTCCGGGAACATGACTTCGCCGAGAGCCAAGTCCTTGATTCCTGATTCGAAATGCTCACGGTTGGCGTTGACGCTACCTACAAGTAGTTTATTTCCAAGTACCCATTCGATGTTGATCTTGTCCGATGGTACGGTCGTCAATTCCTTACCGCCAGTGATACTGGTCCAGACCAATACCCCGTTGTGCCCCAATGCTTCCATTGCATTGAACGCAATGGTAGATGAGCCAGTTGCATCGATGATCAAATCTGCTTTGCCAACCTTTTTCGCAAGCTGTTCCAGAGTCGTTTGCGAGGTTGCGACGTAGTTTGCTTCCATCCCCTCAACGATAGAGCTCTTAAGGTGCGGTCCAGCGGCTCGAGCGAGCGTGAACACCTCGAGTCCCTTAAGCCGCAAGATCAGCGTGGAGAGCAATCCGATCTGACCCGCTCCAAGCACGAACGCTCGTTTTGGACTCCAGACCTTCATGCGTCGTTGCGCTTCGAAAGCTTGGTGGATGGCTTTGGCGGCGCAGCTCATCGGCTCCATCAGGACGTGCAAGTTCTTGAGGCCTTTCGGTACCCGCACGATGTAGTCTTCGTGATCCACGAAGTACTCGGTCAAGTAGCCATGCAGCAGATTGATACCGCGTTCGTAGTAGGTCTCCTCGCTGGTCATGTCATAGGTGCCGATCTTGTCATAGATCGAGCCACCGGGACGTCGAACGGTGGCAGTAACGTAGTCCCCTACTTTGATATTCCGAACGTTAGCGCCAACTGCTTTAACGATGCCGAACGACTCGTGTCCCAACACGAGGAAATCATCGCCCGGAGGGGCATTTCCATATAGTGCATCGTTGATTTCGCGGTCGGTCGCATCCACACCCACCTTGAGAACCTTCACCAAAATCCCTTTGCCGTCCGGGATCTTGTCGATCGATGGCATCGGAATATCGCGTTCGTGAACACTATTGGGAGTACCGGGCCGAACGGCTATTGCTTTCATAAGAATCCACTATTGCGATTTTGGTGATCTGAACCTGTCAAAACCGACGAATTGTACTCCTCGATGGGCGTTTGTCACCGCCAGTATCTGCCGTAGCTGAATTCGTAAGAATTCAGAAAGGCAATGATTCTCTCGGCCGCCCGCCTTACAGAACGGGCAATGGAGCCGAAAGGGTCGGGCGGTTCGCGATCTGTGTGGCCAGCGAACGCACAAGACCCCGACAAATATCTTCAAATGGCTTGGCAATGATCGGGTCCAAAAGCACGTCCGCCAATCGCCCCTCATCCGATTCGCTGCGAAGCGAGATTTGAATCGGCACTTCTCCGAGGAACGGTACGCCTAGCTCCTCGGCTTTGTGCCTGGCTCCACCCTTGCCAAAAATGTCAAAAGTTTTTCCCGACTCTGGATCCGTAAAGCCACTCATGTTTTCGACCACACCCAACACAGGCACTTTCGTCTTTTCAAACATGGAGATGGCTTTGCCTGCATCTAGCAACGCGACCTCTTGCGGTGTGCATACGATGACTACGCCAGACAGCGGGAGCAACTGCGACAACGTCAACGCAACGTCCCCCGTACCCGGCGGCATATCGATGATGAGATAATCCAGCTCGCCCCAAGCCGTATCACGCAAGAACTGAGTGATCGACCCATGCAACATAGGTCCACGCCAAACAACCGCTTGGTCTTTGCCAACCAAAAATCCCATCGACATGACAGGCATCTCCCCGGACCGAATCGGTTGGATCTTTCCATCGACAATCTCCGGCCTGCCATCCAAACCCAACAAATGCGGAATGCTGGGACCGTAGACGTCCGCGTCCATCAAGCCGACTTTCGCACCCATTCTGCCAAGCACAATCGCAATCGAAGCAGCCAACGTACTCTTGCCAACGCCACCCTTTCCGGCCGCCACAGCGATAACACCCTTGGCTTTCAGTCCGATTTGACCAATGGTGGGCGCGGGCCGATACGTGATATCTAGGTGAACATTTACCGCTTGGATTCCCGAAACACTCGCGAGCAAATGGTCTCTAAACGCATCGGCAGTCTCCTGAGCAATGGGCTGCATCATGGATGTGAGGCTCAATCGGCAACCTACAACTCCGTCGGTAACTGTCCAATCTCCGACCTGCCCGGTCTTAGAGATAGCCCGTCCACTTTCTGGTTCCTTGAACGATTCGAGAGCGGTTTGGAGCTGTTGGTGAATATCTGCGTCGGACATGGGGTGGGTTGAGGGTTGAGGGTTGAGGGAGTGGACGAGGTGGACGAGCGAGGCCCTTCGCTGGTTTTGTTTCTACCAAAGCTGAGCGAGGGCCTCGCTCAGCCACGGCCACCACAGTCTAGCCGAGGATGGTTAAGCTGCGAAGCAGCAGCGGGTAACATCAACCATAAAGTCATTACAAAACGCGTTGCAACGCTGATTCCAGATCGCTTGCAGACGCCCCGATTTCATCTGCCAGTTGCCTCAAAAACAAGATCAAAAACTCGCTTCTCCGCCTCGCTTCCTCGCGCCCCGACTGAGTCTGCATAGTCTTTTGAAGCTTCAACAGTTTGGCAAAGAAATGATCGATAGACTGCTCTGTGTCAACTGGCATTCGAACTGCCGGAAAGGGATCCGTCGGGTGATAGAGCCGTTGCCCCATGGCTCCGCCGGTCATCAAACAACGGGCCAATCCAATCGCCCCAACCGCTTCCAGCCTGTCGGAATCCTGGACCACTTTGGCTTCCAAGCTTTCGCAAGGAACCTTGGCAGAAAAACTATGCGATAGAATGCAATGCGAAATCGGACCGATCCAATTCTCTGGATACGCAATATCAACAAGAAACTGCTCCGCACTATGCGCTGCTAGCGCAGAAGCCATTCGCCGTTGAGGCGAGTTCTTGGGCACAACGACACAGTCGTGTAGCCAAGCGGCAGGCAAGTAAATATTGCTATCCGCTTGCTCGGCATGTCCGATTCGTTTCGCATTCTCGACAACGCGGCGGACATGATCGATTCCGTGCCCGGCGTCCGCCGATCGCATTTGTTCCGCCACCCAAGCCGCAATGGGACCCTGCCATTCATGGCACCATGCCGCACTGCTGTCTTCGTGAGTTGGAGCCAAATTATTATTCATTTCGTTCGCCGCGCTTTTTAGAGCGATCTTATACGAATATTGCGGTACCAAGCTTCCGTTGGAGGCCCCGAATGGATTTGCAACGCGATGATACCAGTCTTCGCAATCTTTTCATCTTTCTCGGTATAATCGACGGTTAAATTGCCGTTGAGCCATATTTGAATTCGATCTCCTTCGGCCCGCACAGTCAGTTCATTCCAGTCGTCTTTGTGAAGCCAGGAAGGCACTTTGTCTTTGTCCCCTTCGGCTAACATTTTGTTGCGTCGCGACTCATCGTACAGCGCGCCCCAGACGGGACGTCCGAACGCGTTACCAACATCGCACTGAAAGCCACTGACCTCGGTCTTGCCAGGAATTCTCACCGTTCGGAATTGAACGCCTGCATTGTCTCCTTGCCCCTTCAAGCGAACATGCAGCTTCAATTCAAAGTTATCGTAGTTCGCCTTGGTGCAAAGGAATTCGTTGTGTGGAATGGGTTTGGCGATGTTTCCGGCCACGATGCAATTGTCTTCGATGCGGAACCAATCGAGATTTCCTTCCCAGCCATCGAGCGACTTACCATCGAACAGCCATTTGAAACCAGATTCGAGAGACACCTTGGCTGGCACGACTTTGCTCAACTCCTGAGCCTTGACCGGACCGGACAAGAAGAGCGTTGCGACAACCGCGATACCGATGAAACAGCTTTTCATAAATCAATTCTCCTGAATGGAAAGGAAATGGGTCGTGTTTCGGAAGCGTTACGGAGACGATGCGAGTGGCACGCCCAGGGAGATTGCACGATTGCGATGAGCCTGGGGTAGGGTAGTCAATGATTCTAGCGATTCACCACCCCATACCCTCGGCGAGGTTGAC
>JBBRJI010000108.1:0-11935 GCA_038219625.1 Pirellulales bacterium
TGCGGCTGCCACTGAAAGATCAAATAGATTTGCTTGTCCGATTCCATAGCCAATCATTCTAGCATTTCACGAGTCGCCAATCTTGCTGGTTTCGAATCATTCGGAAACAGGGGTGGAAACGGCCCAGGTATCGCATCTATCCCGCTTAACCCAAAATCGGTATCCGGGCAACACTGCCGAACGAGATTTGGCACATCGACACATCTATCTTGAAATTGATCGATGGTACACGCGGCGGGGAATCGCCGCTGCGAAGTGGCTGAGCTGGAACCGTACTTTACTCACAGACCAGCAGCCAAAAATGCGTCTTGCATCGGGCAACGTTCGCAACTGTGCGAAGCATGCGGCGGCGATTGTCATTATCCCTGAGTTGGAAGCCAAACTATCGCCGCCTGTTCAGCGCGAAGGCACCATTCGTGCCAGGCACCTATGTGCCGGGTACGAATTTTGTCGCGCTGGATTTTCAACCGTTACTCGGAACCCTTCGCTAGTTGCGCAACGCGACTGGACTCCTTGTCGTTATTCTTAGTGTTCCACCAACTCTTTACGCCCACTGCCGTTTGGTACGCCATGTTGCGCATTTGAGAAACCATGCGATTGGACGGGACAAGCCAACGATGCTGTACGGAACGGACGCCACCTAGCCGTTCCTTGTAATCCTCGTCACCGCGCATGAAGTCGACTTTCGTGCATTTCTCTTCAATCGCGTGCTTGATGATGCAGGAATTGAGCATCCAGCCTGGCCTAAGTTCCGCAAATTCCGTATTCATTCCTACCAGATACGTCGCAATGGCGTCGTGATCACGAAAGCAAATGGAGCCAGCTGCGACTGCTCCGTCGATCCTCACTATCGCCACGAGTACTCGTTGTTTGCTCACAACAGAAAGATCGCGTACATCACTGGATGCCACATTGGATGCCACCTCTGAAGTCGCTTCCCATGGGTCATGCCACATGCATCGAATCGCTTCGTTCAGAAAACAAGTGAATTCCTTGGTCGAGAAACACCCACTGATGCCCCGTTCCTTCCATCGCGCCTGATGCATTTTCTCGATATCGCAGACAAATCCTAAAGCTTGCTCTTTAGTTTGAGCAATTTCCAAAACTCCCTTGCCGGAATCAATGGCGGCCTCGGAGTCGCGAACGATTTTTCGTACCCGCCTGGTTAATCGGTTTCGATACGCTTCTAGGCCGCCGTCCAACGGTGCAGCCCAGCAATTCGGACTTGGTTTGCGATTGATTTGTGAGCCAGACAAGGCCTCAATGCACTCACCAAAATGCGCCATTGCCTGATTGTCTTCTCGAACGCCGTCCAGGTCGAGTTGATCCCATCGACAGCAGTCTCGCGACTGAATAAGCCATGTTGCGAAGGCCACCGTTACTTCCTCGACATCGCAACGCTCTGCGAGAATTCCTAGGTTATCCGAGCAAACCTTGCCACTCCCCATAAACACCAGCGAACGCCCAGCCAACGCGGAATGGGTCTCTGCCAGAGGAAAAATGCCGCAGACACTTTCTCCGCGGTACGCAACCAGCACATGCAGCCGATGAGTGACTTGATACGCATCCCACCACGGGATGAGCCAACTGAGTCGTTGCATAGTGGCTCCCTTAGACAAGCGATCAAAATCACACGTCAAGGACTTGAGTTTGGCTGCTTCGCGAACACATTCAACGCGTATCATAGTCATTGCTAGAATTGAAAATAAAGGAATGGACTCTCGGCATCGAACCGCAAAATACACACGACAAACAGTGCGCTTAGCGCGATGGCGGTACCCAATGACCAGCGTGGCTGGAAATTCCACGAATTAGGTGCCGACCAGCAAAAGAACAGCGTTGTGATCGCAACCAAAAAGCCGGCCGATTGTAAGACGCTTCGGCCCAGATCCGCTTCGATTCCTTGCAGGCCAAAAATGGCTGCATACCAATGCTTGGCCATTTGCAAGTCGACAGATCGAAAGAGGAGCCATCCCATCATCACAAAGAAAAACGTGACGGCTATTCCGACGATTTTTGGGATTGGAATATTGATATAGTCTCGATACAAACCGTTGCCAACGAGCAAACAGCCGTGCATCAATCCCCATAGAATAAAGGTCCAACCTGCACCGTGCCAAAAGCCACCTAACAACATTACGACAAGCAGATTGCGATAGGACAAAAGTTTTCCGTATCGATTCCCCCCGATAGGGATGTACAAATAGTCTCGAAGGAATGACGACAAAGTCATGTGCCAGCGCCGCCAGAAGCTCTGGATACTTGTGGCCTGGTACGGAGAGTCGAAGTTTTGAGGAAAGGAAAAACCCATCATCAATCCAAGTCCGATCGCCATATTGCTATAGCCGGCAAAATCGAAATAAAGCTGCATTGAGTAGGCGATCAGCGCTGCCCAGCCCGAAAAGAATTGGAGTTCCTCCGGCTGGGCGAGCAACGGGCCAGCCAACTTCGCAACGGTGTCTGCAATGAGAATCTTCTGACTCATGCCAACGACAAAAAACCAAATACCACGTGATATTTCGGCCCAGTTTGGTTGCGTTCCAAGTTCCCGCATCTGCGTTTCAACGTCGCTGTAGCGAACAATTGGGCCGGCAATCAACTGAGGGAACATGGATACGTAGGCCGCAAAATGCATCAAGCTTCGTGCCGGCTTTACGTCCCCTCGGTACAAATCGATGGAATACGTTAGCGTTTGGAACGTGTAAAAACTTATCCCCACCGGCAGAATGATTTCAGGCACATTGAGCGGCGTACCGAACCGAAACGCGTCCAAGAGTCCATTGATCGATTGCGCAAAGAAGCCGCAGTATTTGAAATAACCGAGCATCCCAAGGTTGCTTATCAGCGAAACACTCAACCATAAACCCTTGGCTCTTTTGGATTGCGAGGCATGAATGCCAAGCCCAACATAGTAATCAATGAGCGTTGAGGCTAGCAGCAGCAGTGTGAACTCCCAATGCCACCAACCGTAGAACAGATAGCTGCTCGCAACTAAAAACCCTAGTCGGATTTGCGGCCATCGCGCAAGAGACCACCAAGCAGCCAGAACTATCGGTAAAAACAAAAGGATGAAAATATAGCTATTGAACAGCATAGCTGGCCTCACTTGTTCGCGGCAACAATCGATCGATCATGCGTCGAGTATTGGGCTCTAGTGGATGGATACCGTCCACGAAACAATCTGGATCGCCAGCAAATTTTTCTACCGAACCGAAGTCGATGAACTTTGCACTGAAGTTCAGGGCCATTTCCGTCATCGCTTTTAGGGCTTTTTCTTCGACTTCGAGAAATTTCGTCTTGCGTGCTAGCCGTTCTCTCAATCGCGGATGAGAAACGGTTGCAAACAAGTAGACTTGGCAGTCGTTGGCTTTGCAAAGCCTTAGCGTTTCGTGCAGGTAATCGAGTCGTCTCTGAGATGGTTCACGAAACTGATTGAAGATCGCCATAAACTCTAGTTCATTGAAATCGAGCGCCAAGTCAAAGTCATACGTGCCTGATTGCATTTCAGATTGACGCTTGATGTACTCGATGACTCCATCCGGGCTGAACTTCTGTTCAATCTCGGTTCCCTGCGCAGGGCGAACGCAATTGCGAAGAGACTTGATGCTGGAACTCAGTTGTTGATAGCTGAACAATTGACTGAAGCGTTCGAAATCATCACTCCATGAACTGGTTTCTCTCGCTAAGGAGTACAGCCGCGGTTCAGCGCAAAGCCTCGCATCATTGGGGACTATATCGTTGAGTGAGGCTATGTCCACACCAATCAAAACCGTCGTGGGAAAACAACCAAATCGGTGGCGGTAATATCTTACGATCGCAAGAAAGTCTTCGGGGCGACCATGATTTACAGCAAAGTTAAAGAACGTCTGGGACGTCCTAATTTTAAGATACTCGGGTTCGAATTTTAGAGCGCGGGAAGAGCCAAGAATCAATCCTTGGGGAACAACCTCAAGCCGTTCGAAGAGTTCGACTTTTTCGCTGCGTGAATCTTGGACGATGGGTTGTAAACAATTTGAACTGTATTGGCCATACGGATTGACTATCCAGTTGAGTGTCGAAACGCACAGCAAGCTGATACAGACGAAACTCGCCACACTCAAACAAAAATGCTTGGGGCTCATCGGATTTCGTAGCTTGTCAAGAACGGATTGGATAAGTACTTGCATTTTCGGTCAATTGATCTGCGAAGGTTCGGCAACTTTCGAAACCTAGTTTGCAAATCAAGATGGTGACAAAGACTGCCGGCATTTGTGCACTGGATTCTTCCTTTCCTACGCAACCAATTCAACCAACTGCGTTAATCGATACAAACGGAAGCGCCGCGATCCGCCCTTCGCTGGATTCGTGAGAATTCAGGGACGCCTGTCGTTTGAATGACAACGGGAGAGCGAGGCTCCTGCCGAGCGGGCGCCGCAATAGTTTGGCAGGAGCCTCACCCTCCCTGGCATTGAATGGGTTCGCTTTTAAGCAACACGGCAGCTTTGATCGGTCAAAAACGTTTAAAAGAAGCTCGTTTTTCAGAAATGAACCGTTCGGTCTTGAAAATTGCGCCGAAGCTGTTATTCTTTCATCCGGATAAACGGATGATGCTTAAGACCAATCAAATGACCACTTCAGCCCCAATGATTCTCTGGATGCAGAGCCTTTCGGACCCCACCCGAGCTAGGCTGTTGCGTCTTTTGGAACGAACCGAACTTACCGTCGCCGAAATGTGCACTACCCTTCAACTCCCCCAAAGTACTGTCAGCAGACACCTTAAATTGCTGTCCGATGATGTTTGGGCGGTATCCCGACGGGACGGCACGAGCAACTTGTACCGGATGGCTAATGGCGAAATGGATCTTGCTCAAAAGAAATTGTGGAGCGTGGTGAAGAGCCATAGTGTGCCGGCCAGCACTTCGGACCAAGATGACGCAAGGCTAGAACAAGTTGTCGAAGCGAGGCGATCCAAGTCGCAAGCCTTCTTTTCTTCTGCCGCCAGCAAATGGGATCGATTGCGAGCCGAGTTGTTTGGGCATCGGGTTGATGCCTGGGCCTTTGCTGCCGCCTTGCCGAGCGATGCCGTTGTTGGGGACTTGGGATGCGGGACCGGTGCGGTTTCCCAGACGATTGCACCGTGGGTCGAACAGGTAATCGCCGTCGATTCTTCCGCGGCCATGATGCAGTCGGCTCGCAAGCGACTCAAAGACTTGTCCAACATAGATTTGCGACGTGGCGAACTGACACAACTGCCGATTGAAGGCGAAACACTTTCGCACGCTATTTTAATACTTGTGTTGCCATACCTAACAACACCACAGTCTGTTTTTCAAGAGGCATGGCGAGTGACCAAGCCGGGCGGAAAGCTAATCGTGGTGGATATGGTGCCGCATGACCGGTCCGAGTATCGCGAGGAACTTGGACATTCTTGGCAGGGCTTCCCTGCAGATCAGATTCAATCATGGATGATACAGGCTGGCTGGCACCAAACAAGATTCGCTTTGATGCCGCCAGAGAACGATGCCAAAGGAACTGGCTTATTTGTAACGACCGCTATCCGATAAAACTTTTGTTTCTTTCCTAGGAGTAATGTTCCAATGAGTACTGTTGTCGATAAGAAAAACACCCACGTAAGCAGCGCCGATGCTTCAAGCGTTCCTTTTAAGGTTCGCGCTTTTGACTTTCTGGCTGCTGGCAACCGAAAGGAAGCGGAAGAACTCGCGTCCCTCGGCCGCAAAGAAATCCAACTTGCCGAAGATGAAATGCCGGGGTTGATGGCGTTGCGAGCTCGACATGGCAAGACCAAGCCACTGGCCGGGGCCAAAATCATGGGTTCGCTGCACATGACGGTCCAAACTGCAGTGCTCATCGAAACCTTGGCTGATCTTGGCGCCGACGTGCGTTGGGTTAGCTGTAATATTTTCTCGACACAAGACTCTGCCGCAGCAGCAGTAGTTGTCGGTCGTGGTGGCACACTCGACAATCCAGTCGGAAGCCCAGTGTACGCTTGGAAGGGGGAGACTCTCACGGAATACTGGTGGTGCACTGTTCAAGCGCTGGTATGGCCAGACGGAACCGGACCAGATTTGATTGTTGACGACGGTGGCGATGCAACCATGTTGATCCACAAGGGAACCGAATACGAAGCCACTGGCAAAGTACCTTCGTTCGATCCTGAGAACGAGCCAGAAGAGTGGGGCGTTATTCTCGAACTGCTTCGCAAAGAATTGGTCGTTAATCCCGGTCGCTACACCGCCATGGGCAAGGCCTGCATGGGAGTTTCGGAAGAAACCACCACGGGTGTTAAACGATTGTACGAAATGGCCAAGGCTAAGACACTGTTGTTCCCGGCAATCAATGTCAACGACTCAGTTACCAAGAGCAAGTTCGACAACCTCTACGGTTGCCGTCACTCGCTCATCGACGGACTCAACCGCGCTAGCGACGTCATGCTCGCCGGCAAGGTCGCCGTTGTTTGCGGTTTCGGGGACGTGGGCAAAGGCTGCTGCCAGTCGCTCAAGGGTCAGGGCTGCCGGGTCATCGTCACCGAAATCGATCCGATCTGTGCGTTGCAAGCTGCGATGGAAGGCTACGAAGTCAAAACATTGGAAGACTTCCTACCAACCGCCGACATTTACGTAACTGCAACCGGTAACAAGGACATCATCACGGCCGAACACATGGCCAAGATGAAGGACAAAGCAATCGTTTGCAATATCGGTCACTTCGATAATGAAATCGACATGGCTGGTCTCGAAAAGATGCAAAAGGCTGGCAAAGTCGAACGCCGCAACATCAAGGCTCAATTCGACCAATGGTATTTCCATGACACCAAGCACAGCATCTTGGTTTTGGCCGAAGGTCGCTTGATGAACTTGGGCTGTGCAACCGGCCACCCAAGCTTCGTCATGAGCACTAGCTTCACCAACCAAGTCTTGGCTCAACTCGAATTGTGGATCGAACGCAAGTCTGCCAAGTATGAAAAGACAGTCTACACATTGCCAAAGCACTTGGACGAAGAAGTGGCACGATTGCACTTGGGTAAGCTCGGCGTCAAGCTGACAACCCTTTCCACATCTCAAGCCGATTACCTGGGCTGTGACAAGAACGGCCCTTACAAGGCTGACGCTTACCGGTACTAAGATAGGCGCAGCGTCTTAAAACGTTATTGGAACGAGCAGCAAAACAGCCTTGATTGAAAGTCAGTCAAGGCTTTTTTCGTTGGAGTGTTGACGGTCGCATCGACTGAACAGCTTCTTTCAAAACGCCTGCGATTGCGAAAGCAGGGTCGCCTCAAAGCCAAACTCGAGGATATAGTTTCGGCCATCGTGGCGGATGCTGCCAGCATCCGAACCGACGCTAGCAGCGTCGGCCACGCTACGAAAGTCAATGCTCTTTGAGTAAAAAGCACTTGTCGGCTCTCCAAGAGTATTTCGCAACCCGTTTGATCAAGGCTCGTAGTCGGCCGTTGGAATCGATCGCGGCCGCAAAGTCTCCGGCGGTTTCCGCCACAAGATTCAGCTCGGATTCATTCACCTGCTTACCTTGTTCGAAATGCAATATGGTTTCTTCGCTCGGAAAGGCTTGCGGCCAATGGTCGACTCCTTTTCGAGCGGGGGCGAGGTGAGCCTCAATACTCTCTCGGCTGGTCAACTCCTCCAAGAGACAACTGCTTTCGAGACCAAACGGCCCAATGGCAGTGCGCACGAGCTTCGTCATGACTGCATCGGATCCGAGCTTACGCGCGATGTCCCGACCTAGCGATCGAACGTACGTTCCGGTTCCGCACGTCATTTTCAGTTCAAAAAAAGGGTATTCAAAGGAGGTTATTTCCAAGGACACAATCAAGACTTGACGAGATGGCATGTCAAATTCCTTACCTGCACGAGCCAGTTCATGAGCGCGCTGGCCACCAATCCAAACCGCCGAGTATTTTGGCGGCGATTGTTCGATACTTCCGATGAACGAAGGCAGTTGTTCTTCGATGGCCGTTCGATCTAGCATGGGTGCGGAATTTAATGGGATTAGCGGCGTTTCGCAGTCGGTCGACTCGCTAGTAACGCCGAGTTGGAATGTTCCGATGTACTGTTTGGGTAAGGTATGGACGGCGTCCGTCAGCCGAACCGCTTGACCGACCAGAATAAGTAGCACACCGCTAGCCAGAGGATCGAGCGTGCCTGCGTGCCCCACCTTATCAGGACGCATCAACTTTTGGATGGAGTTGACACAATCGCGACTTGTAGGCCCTGAGGGCTTGCGCAAATTCAAAATACCGAACATGGAGAGACTGCGTTAAGTTTGCGGATTGTGTTGTCGATGTACTGCTCCCAAAATCTTTAGAGCGGTTTTGCTACCTTTTTGCCGAAGATGAGAGGTGGAGCATTGTAACCAGAGCCCTCAAAGGTAGCGAGTGATGGAAAATCAACGGTCGGTAAGATGGGATGTGGCAGCAGTTGTGATGTTCGCGGCTGCGGCGTTGCTATGGCTGTCTCTGTTAACCCACGATGCCGCGGACAATTTGGGGGATTTCTCGGGTTCCATTTCATCGATGTACAGGCCGATGCAGGCGGCTTATCCGACGAATCAAAGTATTCAAAATTCCTGTGGATATTTGGGGGCGTTGGCCAGCGATATCCTGATGCAAGCCACCGGAGTTGGTAGTTATCTAGTAGCTACGCTACTGTGCCTTTCAGGCGTCGTGATGCTCCGGCAGCAACCTTGGGCTTCGCCAATGGGGCGTAGTATCGGCTGGACGTTGATCTTAGTTGCGGTGTGTTGCATGCCGACTCGCTTTGGAATAGCACTTAGTATTCCAGTCCCAATTGGTGGTGGGGGGTATTTAGGGGCGCTTTGCAATACATGGATGGACCACCATCTGGCTCATTTGGGGGCATGCGTACTCGTGGTCAGCGTTTTCGTAGGTGGACTTCTCCTGAGTACGGAATACGCTTTGGTTCGTTACTTTGGTTTCGCTGCAACCAGCGGATTGATTGCATTGAAGTACTTTCGGATTCCAAATTGGACATTCAAGCGTCACGAGGAATTGACCTCAGGAACGTTTTCACCTTCACGTTCGGACCTACCCAAGAGCGTAACGCTTCGACAAAACCCGACCTCCGTGACAGCAAACAATAGCGGCCAATCGAATAGCCAATTAACCTATCCGTCGTCTGTGATTCACTCGGCTCCTCGGTCGGGTGCCGCATCCTCCGAGGGTGCTATGGGTAGCGGTTCGGGACCAGCGATACGCATTGGGCGAAGAGCGGAAACCAGTTTGACGGCCGAGGATCTGGCCTCCCAGTCTAAAGCTGTTGGTCGAACGGATCTCACTTTCCCGAAAGCCAAAAACCCTTCTACACTTGCCTCGATCGCAGGCGCTTTCTTCGGTTCCAAGAAAGAAGTGGGTGGAGTCGGCGATGCATTGCTGGATGCTGTGGGGGACAGTGAAGTGTCCAACGCCAGATCCATAGCAAGCCCGCGCAAACCCATTGATCAAAGAGAATTCGACGACGAGTACGACAAGGAGGCGGAGGACTCGTACGAACCGGATAGCGACGACGCACTGGATTCTCGCTATGACGAGGATGACGATGACGACGAAGTCCATACCGCGGAAGAAGTGGAGGAAATCGTTGCGGAAAAACCGAAGAAGCGAACCAACGGGCGCTCGAGTACCGTTCGATCTGATGCTCCCAACATCGAGGAGGACAAAGGGCCTCGCGTCCAAACCCGCAAATCCAAACAAGAGCAACTCGAACAAGCGCCCGAACCACTCCCGGAAGACTCGTTGGCCCATCTGGACGATACGAAACTGCCCGAAGGTAGCGAGGAGTATGTCTTGCCTGGACTCGACTTGTTAACCGAGTCCGATGAGGTATCGTACGACGAGCAGACCGAGGAAGTTAAAAAGAAGGCTAAGGTTTTGGAGCAGACATTTGCCAACTTTGGATTTAATATCAAAGTGGTTGAGATTGAAACCGGTCCGGTGATAGCTCAGTACGAAATCGAACTTGAAGCCGGTCTCCGGCTTAGCAAGATTGCTGGTCTTGCCGACGACTTAGCCATCGCGCTTCGAGTTCCAAGCGTTCGCATAGTCGCCCCGATTCCTGGAAAAAACAGCGTTGGGATCGAGGTTCCGAATGAAAGACGCCAGGTCGTTCGAATGCGAGAGGTCATCGAGGAAAGCGGCGCGCAGATCCGCAAGCAAAAGATCCCTTTGTTCTTGGGTAAAGACGTTTCCGGAAAAGCGCTGACGGTGGACCTGGCCAGTCTCCCACACTTGCTTATCGCCGGTAGAACTGGTACCGGTAAAAGCGTGTGCTTGAACTCGATCATCTCGTCGATTTTGATGACACGGCGACCAGACGAAGTCCGCATGCTCATGATCGACCCCAAGATGGTTGAACTCAGTTGCTACGCCCGCTTGCCGCACTTAATGCACCCGGTCGTGATCGATATGCGAAAGGCGGAAGCCATCTTGGCATGGGCCGTCGACAAGATGGAAGAGCGGTATGCACTACTGGCACGGGCAGGAGTCCGCCACCTCACCAACTACAATCAGCTTGGACGCGAGGAACTGCTGGACCGGCTCAAGCCAGAGAACGAAGACGAAGCGGAATTGATCCCCGACCATTTGCCCTTCATCGTGATCGTGGTGGACGAAATGGCGGACTTGATGATGACGTCTGGCAAAGAGGTTGAAGCGCACATCATTCGATTGGCACAAAAGAGCCGAGCCGTTGGTATCCACTTGATCCTTGCAACGCAGAAACCAACCGTGGACGTCATCACGGGACTCATCAAGAGCAATTTGCCAGCTCGAATCAGTTTCCAAGTGGCAAGCAAGACGGACTCTCGCGTCGTGCTAGATGCCATGGGAGCGGACAAATTACTGGGGAACGGTGACATGTTATTCCTGTGGCCGGGAACCAGTGCACTAGTGCGTGGCCAAGGCACTTACTTAAGCGACGACGAGATCAATTCGGTAGTAGACCACTGCAGTCTGGGCGAACAGAACTTCGTCCAGGAGCTGGTACAACTAAAGGTCGAGAAGACGGATGATGAAACCGTCAAGCCTGGATCGTTCAAGAAACGGGACGATCTCTATGAAGCCGCAGTGGATATTGTCGTTCGCGAGGGACGAGGTAGTTGCTCGTTGCTCCAGCGAGCACTCGGCATAGGTTACGGACGGGCGGCGAGACTTATTGATTTCATGTCCGAGGACGGCATTGTTGGCCAGTACAACGGTTCCCAAGCCCGCGAGGTGGCCATTACGTTAGCGCAATGGGAAGTGATGCGTTCCGGCTCAGAGGATGATGCCGAACCGGCACCGACAAAGTCCAAGAATCGCTCCAACAAGATCCGTCGGGATGACAGTTGGGAAGAGACCCCGAAAGCTCCCAAGGCCAAAAAGAAGAAACGAGCCGAGGTAGAACAGGCGTTCGTGACAGCAGCCGAAGTCGACCATTCGGATGAAGAAAACGAATGGACCGACGAGAAGGATTAGAGGAGGATTAGAGGAGGATTAGAGGGTCACTGGCATTTGGAGTGCTGGGATGAATCCCAGCACTCCAAATTTACTGGAGCAACTCGAAAAGGTTGGGTGGCAGTGATTCGGGCCAATTGCCTGATAAGCGGATATTGCGAACTCGTACTTGCGATTTATTGATCTCATGAAACAAGCCGAATTGCGGTGCAATATTCGTTTCCCACTTGCGTTCGTAGATGTCTTGACCATTGATGGAAAGAGTAGCCACCCCTTGATTCCAACGGATCGACATGGCGTTCCATTCTCGCTCCTTGATCTGAGTCTTAGAAAGTTGTCGGGCTTGTGGGTCAATCACGCGTTGCGTTGCATCCGTGCCCAACCATTCCTTTTCTCCGTCTCCAGGAATCCAACGCAACGCGATGTCCGGCTTGTCCAAGAGAATGGCAATCCGGCCTATCATCGGGGAAA
>JBBRJI010000109.1:0-11881 GCA_038219625.1 Pirellulales bacterium
GGTGGCAACGATTGCAGTCCCGTCTTTGAGAAATGCGTGATCCCCACATGCGATCGGAATGTTCCAAGGGTTCTTCACCGGGACTTCGATCGTGTCGATCGCGAAGCCTCTTCCTTTGCCCATAACAATATTGGTTTCCATGGCGAACGGCCATTGCTTGGGCCCGCCAGAGAGGAGCTGCCGCAGTGGGTGTTTTTGCTTCGGTGCAACAATGCGTTTGAATCTCCCACCGTTCATGGTTGGTGCGTCAATGAACTCAATTCCGTCCGCCGTGAAGCAAAATAGAATATTGTCTTGATGAACGAAGTAGCCCTGGTATTCGATCTTGGCGTTGGCAAGTTCGGGCAGGAGCTGACGAATCGATTTCGCTTCGTCCGGCAAAGCGGATTCTTTTCCAACCATTCGAAGGCCATCCATAAACCCGTGTCGCACGTCCGAATACCCAAGAAAACCACCCGACCATATTTTTTCGTAAGTCATTGTGTCTGGGTTAAAACAAGCTGACCATGCCCGCCCGGTACCCATCCGAAAACAGACCGCTCGAGAGATAGGTTTTTTGTCCGAGTGAAACACACCGCTCTGGACCAAACCTGGAACGACCGAATTCCATTCGTTCCCCTTCCATGATGCCTCGTCTTGGTTTCCCCAATGCCCAAAATCTTCGCCATTCAAGCCTGGAAAAGAAGCCAACCATTCAGGTCGTTTGGCTTGCTTGGAAAAATAGGCCGCTTGCTTCGTGTAAAAATCGTAAACACGATAGCGGTTTACAGTTTGAGTCCAGGCTGGCCGCAAATCTCGATGAATCGGTTCTCGCACCAACGGAAACGTTGCGGGTTCGTGCGTATTGGCCTTCCGAATCGTAGCTTCGATGGATGGCATGTCTAGATCTTTGTTTTGACCTAGTACAATCAGGAAGCGCAGCAGGTCGGCTTGATCCGCTGCATTGAGTGACTCGATCAGCCCCATCGGCATGAGCGAAAGGCCATTGGCTTGGTTTTCGATTTCGGCGCGACTGACTTTCGTTATGTTCTGTGTTGCCGGGTCTCGGAGCGCCAAGACTTCGTCCGAAGACTCGGACTCCACGACATAACCAGTCATCAGTTCGCCATCCTTGGTGGCGAGCTTGACCGGTTGAAACTCCTTGGCGACTAGCCGATTTGGCCAATGCAGACTTTCTGCGATTTGGGCTGGAGTGCGCTCTTTGCAAATGCGCGTCAGTTCAGGTCCGATGCTTCCGCCCGTTTCTCCGACCCGGTGGCAGGAAAAACAAGCCGACTTAGCCTGCGTGTAAACGCGTAATCCACGAGCGAAGTCACCTTGATCATTCGATCGCGAAACGAGCGCGTCGACGGTTTCTTGTGAGAACGGTTTTTCACTTGAGGAATCAACCGACTGCCCGATTACCGGTCTGCAAAATGCAATCACCATTAAGAAAAAAAACTGGCCAAACTGGTTCCAACCGAGGAAATCTGCGGGTGAGCGTTCACCGCTGGCACTCCAAAAACAATGGTCTTGTGCTTGCATTCTAGGAAATTCTATAGTGGGAGGGGTTTCAAGGAGAAAATAGCAATTCCTAACTCTGATAATTCTATCCGGTAACTGGCTCATGTTGTTCGAACAACTCCTCTGCAAACACCGATTCGCCCTATTTGTTCTGTGGATAGCGTTGACAACATTCTGCTGCGTACATGATACGTCAGGACAGGAACCGCCAGGATCGTCCTTGCCGGATATGAGTAACTTCTTTGACTCGGATATCGAGCCTATTCCCGACGACGAACGCCCGGTGGATCCCAAACTCGTATTGCCGAATTCTTTAGCAGAAGTGCCGTTGACTGTCTCGGCTGACGAACGGCAGGAACTCTCTACGTGGGTGCGTTGGCTGGTGCTGCGAAACCTACCGCCAAGCTTTGAGGACAATCGCAAATGGGGACGCGAAAAGGAGGTTGTTAATGGGATCAGTTTTCGCCGTGAAGGCTGGAAGATTGAAACCAAGCGCAAAAGAAAAACAGTCAAGCATGGTACATGGTCGCGATACTATATCGAGTTTGTCGACCCAGCCGCTAACTTGCAAGTCAACATCCAAAAGATGGAGTTTCCAAAGTCAGGTCCTATTCGGATAGCAACTCAGGTCATTGCCCCGCTCAAACTCTTTGGCCGAGTCAGCGAATGGCGGCGCGATGTTCAATGGATCAGCTTGTCCACCAACGCGGAAGCGACCATTGAATTGAACGTAGCATGTGACATTCATGTCGCTGTGAACCCGCTTAAGATTCCACCGGATGTCGAGTTTCGGCCGGTCGTTACCAACGCAACCGTCGCGCTACAAGACTTTGAGGTGCATAACATCAGTCAATTGCATGGCCCTTTGGCTGAACTTTTAGGCAAAGGAATCCGAGAGGTCTTGGACAATCGACTAGAGGATTATCGGGAAAAACTGGTTGTGAAGATGAATTCCGAGATCACGAAACAAAAGGGAAAGCTCAAACTTTCATTGCAAGACTGGATGCAGACTTCGGTTCAAAAAAAGGCCGAGTGAATTGTGGCTGGTAACGCTATTGTCGTCTTTCGCTCCGCGAAAGTGCGGTTCGTTAACGCTCTTTCGCGGAGCGAAAGGCGACAATGGATCACCCGAATCGGCCCGTGATGTAGTCCTCGGTCTCCTTCAACTTGGGATTGGTAAAAATCTTGGATGTTAGCCCAAGTTCCACCAAGCGCCCCAGATACATAAACGCGGTGAATTCGCTGATGCGAGATGCCTGCTGCATGTTGTGCGTAACAATCAGGATGGAATAGTCCCCTTTCAGCCGTTCGATCAGATCCTCGATCTTCCCCGTTGCTAATGGATCGAGTGCAGAACAAGGTTCATCCAAGAGCAACACTTCAGGATCGCTTGCGATCGCTCGGGCGATGCACAATCGCTGTTGCTGTCCGCCAGAGAGACCAAGACCACTTTCGTTTAGACGGTCTTTGACTTCTTCCCACAACGCCGCCCCGCGCAGTGACTGCTCACAAACTTGCATCAATCGCTGCTTGTTTCTCTCGCCATCAATGCGAAGCGGGTAGACCACGTTTTCGAAGATACTCATCGGGAACGGATTGGGTTTTTGAAATACCATCCCCATCCGTTTGCGAAGCTGAATAACATCCACACCAGGCGCGAAGATCGAGTCCTCACCCAGGAGCATGTCCCCTTCGATCCGAACTGAATCAATCAGGTCATTCATGCGATTGACGCTCCGCAACAGCGTTGACTTGCCACATCCACTCGGGCCAATCAAAGCCGTCACTTTACCTTTAGCGATCGGCATCGAAATGTTATACAAGGCCTGCTTGCGTCCATAGAAAAGATTGAAATTGACAATCCTTAGGACCGGGTCCTCTTGCAATACTTCCTCGTGAAAAACCGACTCAACGTGTTTGCCGTCGGCGATAGCCTTTAGTCTGTCCATAGTTTCATTCGATGCGTCTCTAGAATTGGCTGCCTTGGAATCTTTTGCGAAGTCTTGCCCGGAGCCAGATCGCGGTCGCGTTGAGCAACGTGACGATGGTTAACAAAAGCAGCGTGGCCGTAAACACCATCGGCTTGGCGGCTTCGCTGTTCTGGCTTTGAAAACCAAGGGAGTATATTTGAAAACCCAGGTGCATGAACGAACGAGAGCCATGAAAAAAAGGAAATTCGAAATCGAGCGGCAATTCCGTTACCAGCGGAATCGCCCCGACCAACATCAATGGAGCAACTTCACCGGCCCCTCGAGCCATAGCCAATATGAACCCCGTGATAATCCCTGGTCGCGCATAGGGTAAAACGATTCGTTGCAAGGTTTGCCATTTCCCAGCCCCACATGCATAGGACCCCTCTCTGAGGGAGTTGGGCACCGCGGCCAGTGCTTCCTCTGTCGCCACAATCACGACCGGTAGGGTAAGCAGCGCCAACGTACACGAAGCCCACAGCAAACAACCTTTTCCAAAGGTTGGGTTGGGCAATGTGGCTTCGTAAAAACCGTTAAAAAAAGGAGATTTTACAATTAAACTTATTATTCCAATCAAACAGAGGAGCCAAAACACTCCGCCGAAACGTGCAAGACGTTTTCGGAAAGGTGACATTTGGGCAGGGGAGCCAGAACCGAGTGCCGCAAGAAAAAAGGCCCCAGTTCCCGCCAGCGTGGTCACCATAAGGGCAACGAACCAAAGGCTCGATGGCCAAGGCGTGAACCCCGCTTTGATCGGTCCGCCATCAACAAAACCACCAATGGTGTAGCAAAAAAAGGAAAGTCCAAAAACACCATAAACAATACTGGGAACTCCGGCGAGGTTGTTGATACTGATTCGAATGATACTCAATACCAAGCCGCTCTTGGCATATTCTCGCATGTAGAGCGCAGCGATTACGCCGAATGGCATGACTGCGATGGACATGATCAATGTCATGACGATCGTACCCCAGAGTGCAGGAAAAAGTCCGCCCTCGATGCCACCCTCGCGTGGTTGCCCAAACAAGAATTCACCCCAGCGAATTGCGTAAAGACGTGCCTTGCCAATCATGCCAAGTCGATTTGGCTCAACCAGTCGAACGATATCGGAGACCAATACCGTTTTCTCTCGCAATGCGGCCACTCGCGTAAGCTTTTTTTCAATATCATCCGCCAACCAAAACCGCTTGATGCCCGTAGGTAAGTCAATCGTTAACATCGACTGCGTCGGGCCAAGTTGCAATTGTTCGAAAGAGCGGGTGGAAGCGGCGCCTGTTTCGTCCAATCCAATCAACTTTGCCAACTCACTTCCCACATCCACGGCCGATGTCTTCTGGGGAAAGGAAGCTCCATTGGTCGATGCGATTTTGGTACCATTCCTCGTGAATTCGCCAAGCCAGTCTAGCGACGGAACTTGAAGTGTAAGCGCTTCGGTTTGCAATCCCGCTTCGAGTCGAGCAATCTGCAAATTGAGAACGTATTGCAATCGAGATGCCGACTCAGTCACCTCGATTACGGTTTCGATAGCCCGCCTTGAAGTGGCAGGCAAAGTTTGCAACCGCCCCCGAATCTCCGAAAGCGTCGAGGACAAAGGAACGAGCTCATCGTCGAATCGACTCTTAGCCGCGATCTCAATTCGTTCCAATTGGGTCAACTGGTCAGGTTGCGTGATAAGCTTTTTCCATGCCTGAATGGACGCCTTCCATTCAAGCCAACTTGCTTCCGAAATAGACGTCGCTGTCGCAATCTGGGTTGCCTCGTCTGCAATCGACTGCAGGTCTGTTCCATCGTGAATTTCCGCTTTTCGAACACCAATGCGCGAAGTTGAGAGCTGGCGATCCAACCGCCCAAGTTTCTGTTTCGACGTTTCAATCTGGTCGAGCAGTTTCGATTGCCTGCGTTGGGATTCCTCCACGGCACTTTTCAAAGCGGATGCGTCGACGGTGGCATGAACGGAATCCCCCGAGGCCTTCCCTCCAATGAGCCTTGCTTCCCATTCGGCTCTCAGCTCGGTAGCAAATGCATCTAACAAGTCGCCCCATTCCTTCTCCAAATCCGGTGAGGCACTCGTTCTGAGGCTAGAGGCGTCGATCGCAGGAAGCAAGGGTTCCAGGTTGTCGATCAAGACTTTCAGGCTCGCAAATCTCGAATCTAACTCAGGTGCAAAGGACTGTTCCAATCGACTCGGAAATCCATAGAGAACTCCCCATTCGCGACGTTCCAAAAGCCAAATTTCTTCTGGTTTGTAAGTCTTTCCTGAATGAAGATCATCGGGCCTAATATTCATGGCAATATACGGAACGAAAGCAAAGTGTCGGCTGCTCACGTCGTAGTTGCCGGTACGAAGATACAACTGTGTCGAGTCTGCTTGATCCCGGCCCGCCAAGATCTCTTCGGCTTTTTCTCGACTCTTTTCGTCGAGCGAACCAATGGACTGGCGACTAATGTTGAACGGTTGACTAGACTGAACTTCACCCGCTTCCAATTCGCCATTGTTCAGAGGGATGAATACAAAAGATCGCTGCCAATGAGTCGCGAGCCCTTTGTAAAGAATCAGCCCTAGCAGTGCAACGATCATGCTGCAAGCAATGGCAAACATGCCGCCGGTCAGCCACACCATCGACTCACCTTGCGCGATGAGGCTTTGTCCGGTCGATTTAGTTCTCGCATGGTCTTTCACAGTTGGTACGCTCGCTTTCGAAAACGCAATCGTACGATTTCCGCGACCGTATTCGCTACCAACGTAAAACAAAACAAAAGGAAGGCAGCCAAAAACAATGCATGAAAGTGGGTTGAACCACGGGCTGCCTCAGGCAGTTCGGTCGCGAGTGTCGCTGACAACGTTCGATAACCGTTCATGGGATTGACGTCCATCACTGGAGTGTTGCCCGCAGCCATCAAAACGACCATGGTCTCTCCTACCGCTCGGCCAAACCCAATCATGATTGCGCTGAATAGTCCGCTCATGGCGGTCGGAATCACAACTCGAATCGTAGTCTGCCAGGTCGTAGCACCACATCCGAGGGACGCACTTCGCAAATGCTGCGGAACGGACTGGAGGGCATCTTCGGAGATCGTATATATCAAGGGGATGATTGCGAATCCAAGGATACCACCCACCAGCAATGCGTTTCGTTCCTGATACGGCCCGAGAACCGACCCGCGAGGATCCATTCCAGACGTCGAAAGACACCAAGCGGCAATGGCTGAAATCGTCAGTGTGGCGAGGGTTGCACATCCGAATAGCCCCAAATGAACTATCGAAAAACGCAAGGGGCTCATCCGACGAGCTAAGATTTGAACATAGGGATTCAATGGACCGCTAAAAAACCAAGCGACGAAAAGCGAAACCGGAAACAAGGCTAGGCAAAACCAGCCGGACCAGCCGGAACCGTCATTGCTGGATAACCACTGGATCAGGTTGCCATTAAACAAGATAGATTCCACCGAATCTGCTAGCCAACTTGCAATCAGTATTCCTAGCGGAATAAGTGCGAAGAGAATAGGCAATCGCAAGTAGCGCATGCGAATCGCTACGGTTGAGGGAATGATAAGCCAAAGGTGGGACGACAAGAGAAAGAAAAACAAAACCGCGACCACGGAGAGCAAAACGGACATGAGGTTATCCCTCAAAATCGGGGCGAGGACCAAGGCGCCGATAAATCCTAGCACCACGCTTGGCACACTCGCCATCAACTCGATGACGGGTTTAACGCGTGCTCGCCAGCGATTGCTCATGAACTCGCTCCCGAAGATCGCGGCCATCAATGCGATGGGAGCCCCAATAAGCAGCGAAAAAAAAGTTGCCTTGAGCGTACCAAAGATCAACGGCAAAAATCCAAACTTGTATTCTCCCTCGACTGTCCCGGTACTGCTTTGCCAAATGTGTTGTGGTGAATCATAGCCTTCGTACCAGATGCGACCAAAGAAGGAACTGAGCGATGCTTCCGGGAACGGAACATTCAATCGCCACAAGTCGACTTGGGTTTCCGTCAAGAGTCCTACGCATGCCGCGTTCGCAGCAAAAAATACGCGAGGATGAAAGCTAGAGCCTTTGACTGGTTGCGTTTCCCAAGATACTAATTGACGATTGGTGGGCACATAATACACGGCCCCTTTTCCTGATTGAAATTGAGCAGCGACGATGCGACTCTCGGGTGATGCCGCAAGACCCGTGATCGGCCCATCTTCGCCTGCAAAACGGTGAATCGACAGCAACTCCTGACCCTCGGGCGTTGCGGTGGTTGCCACACTTTCAATATGGCCTGACTCGCTCCCGATCATCAAGGTTGATCGGCCCAAGAGCGGCACCGACACGATTGCTTTGCTTTCCGTTCCGGCAAGCGACTTATGTGTTAATCCCGCGATTAATTCCGATTCGCCGGAAGGGGACCAAACCACCACTCGCCCTTTTGCATCAAGCGATTGAATCTGCTCCGAACGAGAGCCAACCATCAAGCCGATCACCGCGGCGGAGGGCTCCGCGAGCTTAGGGACCTGCGACCAAGTTTTGGTTTCCTGTGTGATCGATCCAGAAAAACTATTGACTTTATTGTCGATCACACCCATTGCGATCGAATGCCCATCGGTTGCACCCCAAGCCCAGGCTTGCGATTCGTCGAAACTCGACGCCGCTTGAGGATTCCGCCAATCCACGCAACGTACCGGTGCCTCAAAAACGGAAATGGGTGGATGGAAAATTACTTCGCTAATCAGTTGCTTTCGCACAAGACCACTCGACATTGACCGATACAAAACTCCGTCGTGTGAAGCGTTCCCGGTATGCAGGGAGGAAGCAATTTCAATTGGAACATCCGCTTTTGATATAAACTCCACGTCAATGGCCAGAGTGATCGGTCGAACCGAACCGTCTGCATAGCCGGCCAGCATGCTTGAATCGTTGTCCGCGACCGAGCAACATTCGATTTCTCCCAATGGCTTCGGAACGGACTCGTTGTTTGCGGGATGGGTGCTTAGCAACTCCCCGGACGCAATAGAACGGACCGTAACATAGTCCCCACGGTGAAGTATCCACAGCAACTCGAAATACTCGTCGACTCCACAAGCAACAGGCGTTGCTGCGTCCAAGGACAGGGCGGAAACCATCTTCCCATCGGCAGGTTGCGGGATTTTCGTTAAGGGTACCGAGGTCAAAAAGGTGGCCGAGTTTCTTTGGAAAAGCGGAAGTACATTTCCAAGCAATACTAACACCACCAACATGACGACTAGAATCGTACCGATGCCGCCGATCGTGATCACTTGCTTTGCCACGCGATCCGATACTCGAACCCACCAAGATGAATTGCGATCGCGCCGGTGTCGGGAAGTCTGTCGTTGCAAATCGTTCACAAGTGCTTTGGCAAACGGTTAGAGTCGTCGGTGGCACAGCAAAAGGCTGTGAAATTATTGTCGCCTTTCGCTCCTAGCCTGTATCCGGCCTTAGAGTCGGAGTTCTTGCGTAGCGGAAGCCGCGTAGGCTTTCGGCGACTTCAAGAGGTAAATCCCAGTGGGTTCATCCTGACCACCGAAACTCTTCGCGAGTTCCGCTACCCCCAAATTTAGCATGGAAGAAGCACTAAGATGTGAATTATTGCGCCTTTCTACCAACCGCTTAAGGATCGATGCCTACCATCTTCAAAGCCTTGGCCGCGGTTTTTGCATCCACCGGAAAATACCCATCCTTGACAGCTAACTCTTGGCCTTCCCTACTTAAGATAAACTTGAGGAACTCTTTTCGAAGTGGCTCAAGCTTGCTCGTCGGCTTGTAGTTGACCGCTAGGAACAAGTATCGTCCCAATGGATACTTTCCATTGTAAGCATTTTCTTCCGTTGGATCGACCGCTGGCTGACCCTTCTTTGGCGACAGCGCAATTGGCTTTACGGCTTCGGTCTTATAACCAATACCGCTGTATCCCATCGCGAATCGATTTTCGCCTACGGATGCGATCACCGCAGTGCTACCTGGCTGCTCATTGACTCGATCTCGGAAGTCGCCATTTCCCATCGCCTTCTCCTTGAAGAAACCATACGTTCCGGATGCGGCATTGCGACCGAAAATCGCAATCGCTTCATTCTCGTAATCGCCTGTAAGTCCAAGCTGTCCCCACTTGTTGATCGCGTCACCGCCAAGTTTGCGGGTGCCGGAAAAAATGGAGTCAACCTGTTCCATACTAAGACTTTCCAAGGGGTTGTCACGATGGACATAAACCGCCAAAAGATCGATGGAAGTTGGTAACAAAACTGGTTTGTAGCCGTATTTCTTTTCGAAGTCAGCGATTTCATTCGATTTTGCGTCGCGACTCATCGGACCAAAACTTGCTGCACCCTCGATCAAAGCCGGCATCGCCTTGGATGAACCTTGTCCCTCGACTTCGGTTCGAACCCCTTTGTAGTATTCCTTGAACTTTTCCGTCCACAGAGTCATCAAGCTATTCATCGAATCGGAACCAACCGATTTGATTTGCCCGGAAAGACCGGCTGCCGGTTTGTACATGGGCAGTTTCGGATCAACCTTAACCTCGGCAAAGGCGTTTTTCATTGAAAAAACCGACAAAGATGCGATGGACACCATGCCGAAAGCAACTAAGTGAAAGACAAATCGAGGTCGCATCGTATTCTCCGAGGTTAGGACGGCATTCAATCCTCGGAATTGTTCCACAAAACCAAGAAACCACTAGGTAGCGTTTGTTAAGAAAAGGTTAATTTTAGACTTCCCTTGTTGAGCGGGAGCTTGTCTCCTCTCGCTTGTTCCCCCTGGTTGAGTGGGAGCTTGTCTCCTCTCAACCATGTTTTGGAGTCCTACTCGCCATGGCTGATTCACTCTCGCCAGAAGACTGATTCGCCGTTGGCCTTGTATCGAACAGCAAGATGGGGCGTTTCAATGGGTACTTGTTTTTGGAATAGCGATTCCACCGCTGCGATGATCATGCCTGAGGTTAGCAACGTGCGTTCCACCGGATAAGGAGTCCGGCCCGTCAAAACGACATCTTCGATGTGACGAGCCAGCGGGTTGAAAAAGTCCGCAGTCGTTGAACCGTGCGTCGGCATCGGCAAGTACATTTGACACGAAACAAGTGCGCCGGTGTCAGACCGCAGGCCAGCGTAATTGAAGTCGCGGATCGGACACAGGAACATGCATGTGCGAAAGCCGTCGTCGTGCTCAATAAAATAGGCGGTTACCGAATCTTTCATAACTTGTTTGGCCCATTCATACGTAACTGGAGCGGTTGGAAATCCGCCTTCCACTGGCAAATTGTGACTTCGCGTTAGTGCGGCCACGAACAGTCGCCTAGTATCGCTTCGATCTGCAATCTCCATTTCTTGCCACACTCGATCCCCTGTAACAGCCAGCACGCGTTTCACACCCGACTCACCGCCGCGGCGCCGTTCGGACATACACTGAGCTGTTTCCAAACCATGGAAGTCGTAGCTATCGACACCTCCATAACAAACACATACGCTTTCTTTCAGTGGCGTATCTAGCGCAATCTCGGTAGCAGGCATTCGCCAAGTGACTGGGAGCGATGAACCCGCCAAAAAAGGGAATTTTAATCGAACCGAATCCGCCACCATCTCTTTGCACTCGGACCAAACGGTTGACAAGTGCTTGTCATTGAACACAGGTACGCTTCGTCCTGAATCCTCAAAAACCTTTACAACCTTCTTGAACCACTCGTAGCGAGGATATCGTTTTTGCCCCATCTCGTTGACGGGATAGTCGCCATGCTCGGCGATAATGACCACTCCGTCCACGGCAAGTTTCGACGTTCCCAACGTCAACGCATCCTCGATCGTCGGGCAGGACCTTAGCCGATACTTTTCAATCCGTTGTTTCCCCAAATCCGCATCGCCGAACTGATCAATAAAGACCGATGCAATATCAAAGCGAGGTTCTTGCCACCGTCCTGCAAACGTGTATCCCATCGCATGTCGATCTAGAAAATGTTGGGCATGAGAATGCTGATACACCTTGGTCCCTAAAAAAGCGATCCGCTTGCGCTGGACCGGCGACGCTTGCCCAATAGCAAACTGGGAAGCTGCGACCCCCATCCCGGCCAAATATCCAAAGGTTCTTCGATTGAGTTGCATTTTCATTCTGTCATCAAGATGATTTCTAAGACGTTAGCAGTCACCATTGTAAACAGTTCGCATCCCCTCCTTTCAATACGTAGAAAGATTTCTATTGGGACCCGACCTTGCGCCAACCACGTCGTCAACTTCCGCTGCGTCTACGCCAAAATTGCGACCTCCCGAATACGGCCAATCGTAGGATGGAATAGATTGAGAAATCCGGGGAACACAGCTTTTTTTCGGGGGGTAGTTGCATCTTGGATTTGGAATTTTTATAGTGAAAATAAATCCCTTTGCTTCTATCGGCTCTTTCGACGGAGTGAACCATGGCGAGATTA
>JBBRJI010000110.1:0-11707 GCA_038219625.1 Pirellulales bacterium
ATCGAATCGCTGAAGGACAGCATTCTTCGCTCTCGACACACTGCATTTTTCATTACAGAAGCGATGTTAACCGTACCTCGAGGTTGGTGCGTTGTTGAGTACACATTATCTCGGTTGCTCCAAGATACGCTTGTGCGCAGCGTGCCGTTTATTCGAACGAGTTACGACCATGCAGCCCGAATCGATATTGTCGTAAATCGATTCGGCGTTGTCACACCGAACATGTCGCCGGCCGCTAGGCGACAACTCTGCTCATCGATACACTTCCAAACGACTGACTCTTTACTCTTTAAGCTTCGGTGCAAGTTTCGGATCGTACTGCGAGCCTGCTGAAACTTGAGTTAATGTTAAGCGAACTTTGGTTGGGAAAAATTTCTCGGAGTCCGAGCGTTTGTGCGCGTGACCGGAACCGCCACTGTTGTCTTTGATCACCAAGTCCATTTGCTTGATTCCCTCAGTCCACAAAATCGAATCGTTCTCCCAAAACGACTTCATGGAAATATCCTTTTCGTACACGCCAACCTTTTTATAGATGTCGGTTCCAAGGCAACCATATCCGTTTTTTTGCCCCTTGTTGGGTATGTAGCAGATGCTCCAAGTCGTCGGTTCATCGCCAGTAGGTTTTTCCAGAACTTCCAATCGAACGTGAACCGTTCCATTGCGATAATCCACAGGTGAATTCCAATCTTTTGGACGTTCTGCGTTGAGCATTTTGTCCTTAACGTAGTAGTGAGACTTGCTCGGTTTTGAATTGTCCGCGTCTTCTTTCGAATACTTGAACGTGACATCGAACAAGACGAATTGCTCTGCATGGCAAGAAGCAGAAAAAATGCAGGGCAGCAGAAGCGTTAGCGATAGGAATGACGTAAAAAATTGTTTGGCACGACATCGCCGGATTGGAATGGTTGTCATCATGTTCCTTCATAGTGTTGAAAATAGGCTATGGTCCCGTGCTTGGGAATCGTGCCAAGTCCTTTTGGTTTGGGTCGAGCGATTCGGGCAAATAGGAAAACAGCTCCGCATTCGAATCGACGCGAACCAAATGTGCATCAACCGAGCTAAAACGGCCTTACTGGTGTAAAAGTTCCAGAGTTTTCGTTGGCAATGGTTTGCAGGGTTGCAAAACCGATTTGGCTGTGCAATAGAACGGTATGGATTGGAATCAACGTCTTCACGTTTCCGTCTTTTTCATTCTTGTGGTTCCAGAACCTTAGGTCTTGAACCGTACTATCGCTGATCTCGCCATCGGATAACAAGAAGATCGCGTCGGGCTCCAACTTTATAGCGATCCCGACGGCAGACGATGGATATGTTCTCCCACCGAGCTGAAACGCAATAAGCCAATTCAAAATGTTCGCAACGTTGACAGCCGTTGGATTCAAAAAAGCTCCTCGTTGAGGCACTAACCCACACATCGGGTGCGCGGTGGAGTCGAAACTGACGATGAAAAACTCTTGGTCCGGCGAAAGACTTTGCAGGGCTCGGATCAGTTCTCTGCAAAGAGCCTCCCAACGAGGCCCCCTCATCGAACTGGAAGAGTCAATTACAAAAACAAACCGATTCCCATACGCTTCGGCGCCAAAAAAAGTCGCTTTCGACTTGGAACGAACTGCGTCGGGTTTGTAAAAACCTGAAGTCAAGGAAGCAATCGCCGCTTGAGAAGTTATGCTGTTATGAAAATTTCCTTTGAAATTAAGAGCTGCCGGAATGGAAGGCTCTACCGTTGCGATGACTGGTAATTCGACGGCAGCCTCAAAAAAGGCTTCCGCTGGACTGTCTACCACTTGTGTTTCTGGCACAGCCGTGAACTCAATTTCATGAACTTCGCTCAATGCATCCTCCGAGGCCATGGACGCCATGATGCTGGCGGTCTTGTTCTGAGGCGACCGAATGAGAATTAGAGCCAAAGCCAGTCCCAAACTTAGATGCACGCAGGCGCTGATACAAATCGAAACCAGCGACGAAAGACTTTTTCCCGAGGTAGAGCAATTTTTGAATTTTTTGGCATCCATCTGCATAGCGTCCACCCTTCGAGTCGCGTTACCGCAATGACTTTCTCAGTATTAAGCATTCCGACTCGTAGTCAAGAAGTTGGAAGTTGGATGGTCGATGGAGTAGTTAAGATTTTCCACGCTTGCGAGAATTGTTGGTCGCGAATTTGAACCAAGGCCAGAGAATAGGCTGCGACCGGTTTTACAGTCGAATTGGCAGGGATTGATTCGAAGAGTTTTTCCGCTTGGACGGACTGTCCTACTTTACTGGATTCGATGATCGCGGTTAACGCGCTAGCGGCTGCCTTGACCTCTTTATCACCGGCAAATCCAAACGGAAGTTCGGCGATCATTATCGCAATGAAACAAAGACCGGCAGCAAAAGTTTTCGACACGGTAAGCAGCTTTAATTGGACTCGATGCATGGCGGGAACTCCAGATTTGTCGATGTTGGATAGTTTCATTGTAGCGTGTTGAAATGGCAGATTCGCCAAGTCCCTGGCGAATCTAGCAGTATGTGGATCGGAGACCCGATACCCTACAATACCCGTCCAGCTTGGAAACCCGACAATCTTTTACTCGTCTTGCGAGTGGCCTTGTTCATGCCGGGGGTTCTGACCATCTGTCCAAGAGGCAAGGTAACCATCCTCCAAATTAAACGCGTCGGATGAATAACAGGACAAAAAGGAGACAGGCGGAGGGGGTGTTTTTTCTTTTTTAGGCGTTTGTCGACGTGCTTTGTCCTATCCACAATCGATTTCCATCCGGATCGTTAATTCGGAATTCCGTGAGGCCATAAAAGGTGACGTCTAGTTCCGGCACAACTAAACCGTTCTCCCGAATCTCCTTGTGATAGGCGACCACATCATCCGGGTAAAGATAAAGGATCGAGTCCCGAATCGTGCCTGGATGCGCGTTGATTGATTGATCCAACATCAAACGACAATCGTCGAAGAGAAGCATTGCCCAGCCCCATTCGTCGTTTCTATTCTCGACGTCGAATCCGAGGATCCCGCAATAGAATTCCACGCTTTTTGGCATGCTCTTGACGGGCAGCATTGGTATCAACCGAGTCATCTTCATAGAACTACCATTTTTGTTTCGACGCAGACCGAAATCCAATCCCAAGGGAGGCATGCTGATCGGACGAATGAACGCTCGAAGCCAAATTGCCTCCCTTAAATCCGTGAAAAACAGTGTAGCCAATCCTTGAGGCGTTGAGCAGCCATTCAGATCCGTGATTCACTCGATTCGCTTTTTGGATTCAGGGACTGTGGCTTTTGCGCCCTTTGGGAACGATTGATTTGCAAATTCAAAATCGAGGCGAGTTAGGCCTTGTTGCACTTCGTGCGCGGACATGAACATGAAATCATGAAATCATGGAAACGTCGATAACATCGCTGTCGCCAATAATAACGGCGGTGTGCGAACGATGCTACAATGGAAAGGAAAGCGTTCGCGTCTTTTGATGATCAAGAAGAAAAAGCCGAAGTCAAATGTCGTTGGCGTCCTGCGCTGCGCTTCTCAGAGCATTACTCAACTCTTGATGGGCAGGGCGCACTTTGGTGACGATTTAACGTGCTAAATTCTTGAGGTACCGATGTTCATGAAACGATTGAGTTGGGGGATAGGGATCGCTTGTGTTGCGATGCTTGGCTGTCTACTTGTCATGGCCGTTAGCCGTGCGGGGATCGCAGCACGCAAGATGCAGTCTAGCAACAACCTAAAGCAGATCGTAATGGGCATTCACAATTTCGAATCCGCCTTTAAGCGGCTTCCTTCAGGATGTGACCAAGAGGAAGAGCATGGTTGGCAAACCAAGATCTTCAATTTCATGGAAGCGAGTAGCTGGTACAACGAAATCGACCAACAGATAGGATGGGAGCATCCATTCAATTCCTATAAGTTTCGCACACGAATGCATTGTTATCAAAGCGCCGGCATGGAAAGTATTTATTCTTCGGAAGGATACGCCCTAACACACTATCTTGCAAATGCGAGCCTCTTCAATCGAGGTTCAAACGCAAAGTTCAGCGATATGAATTCCGGCCTGTCCAACGTTTGGTTTGTTGGGGAGATCGGTTCGAAGTTTCAGCCATTTGGCTACCCTTACAACTGGCGAGCTTTGGAATGGCCACTTAATGCAAAGAGCGGTGGGTTTGGAGGCTGGAGCGATGGCGCTCATTTCGGAATGGGGGACGGCGACGTTCGATTTGTTTCTTTGAGTGTAGATCGTTCCATTGTTGAACGACTTGCGAATTCGACGGCTACCCCTGACTTCGAGCGAACTCGAGTTCCTGATCGCTCGTTTCATTGCGGGGGCGTTGAGTTTGCGAGAACGTCGAGGGAATTCCAAAATGAAGAGATCCGCGGACAGCAAACCAAGATGGATACTTACTCTGCCGTTCACTTCGATCTCGACAGACGCGCAGAGGTTCTTGTATGGCGCGGCAAGCCTGGTTTGGCGATACAGGGGATTTCCGCTAAAACGATGATTTCGAAGTATTCAGAAGCCCGCGTCCTAGACTATGGTTCCGTTTTGAATTCAAACGCGGCGGAGACGATCACCCAATGCAAAAACTTAGAAGCCCTAAAGGTCGGCCTGATAGCAGAACCGGATGAAGTGATTAAGTACATGAAGTCGATGCAACGACTTAAGTACTTGGCTGGTAACTTTGAGGCTGATTTGTTGGACCGGTTACGCATCGCGTTGCCAGCGTGCGAGGTTTCCTCAACGGTTCTTTCCATGTCGAAGTAGTGGGCATCCTTCAGGCGTGATCATTCGATTCGAGCTCTCCGCTGAGCTTACACAGTGGAAATAAAGTTCGGATGGGCGAAACGCAGCTTCCTCCGGTATGAAACCGAAGGAGAGCCTAGCCCCTCACGGGTTGCTTGTAGCTGCCAATTATCGCCCCGCTGGGATGAACCCAGCGGTAGCGAAAACACCGGGAGCATTGTTGACCATCCATTCTAGAGAAAAGTTAACCATCCCCCCAGATGAACTCGAAATGATCTCGGGGGCATTGCACCCGAAGCGCCGCCGGTGTTGGAAAGGCTGGGTACCGACGCTAGCAGCGTCGGCCACGTGTGCATCGAACGGCCACTATTTCACTTCGATCTGCAAATCTTCGCTCAACAGCAGCAACGTTAGTTGGATATCGCTGGGATGCAGACCGAATTGATCCGTTAGCACGCGACGGTAGTAGCCCAGTTGGGCTCCATGAACCTCCGCTCGCTCTTTGGACCATTCTGCTACCCCCAGCGAGTCCGGTTTGCGATCGGTCTTGAAATCCAAGATCTCCGCTCGCACCACCCGGTCGCCGTCAAAGCCCAAAACACACCGATCGATGACGCCCCGCAGCATTTGGCCATCAATGATCTGCAGCAACCGCCGCTCATTGGTCACCTCCAAATGCAACATCCTCGGTTGATGCCATGTTCGATAACGGTCCGAACTCAACGCCAGCAACACCGATGGCATCTCGCAGTACTTGAGGAAACGATCTACCCAATCATTGAGTTTGACCTGTCCCATTTCTTCCTGAGTCAACGTTGTCGCTGCAATTTCTTTCAGCCGCTTCTTATTCGGCTTGTAGTCCTCAATCCAACCCCTTATTTCCTCGAACCATCGATGCACCAACTTGCCGATGACAGCACTCGAAGAAATGTCGTCCGACCATTGAGTCGCTAAATCGACCACGGTCGGTAAGTCACCTTGGCTCGGTCGAAGCCATGGCATGCGACGCATGGAAGCTGCATCGCGCTTCAATTGAATGTTCTGGACGCGGGCTTTGCCTAGGGTAGTTACCGAAGCATCCGCCGCAATCTCTATCTCGGCTGGCTCAAGCGATTCGTACCAACTCTCGTTTCCAAAACTTCGAATTACGAGCCCGGCTTGTTCGCTCTGACCAGGACCAGCGAAGATCGAATGCAGAACCGATCCCCATCGTTTCTTGGGGCTCGAAGAAGGGGAGGTGTAAAGGTAAAGAGCATGTCGCGCGCGTGTTAGGGCGACATAAAAGACGCACAAGGCTTCCGACAATTGCTGGTTCGCAAATTCTCGAAATGCGATCCGCCAGGAATCGTCAAGGTACTTTTGAATGTCTCGATTCATGTATCGCAACACGCCGATCGGCGGCTTGGTGCGATCCTCGTACATGGCCACAAAAGTGGGAGGCCGCGAAATTATGGTCTGGTCGAGAGTCGGCAAAAAGACAGCGTCAAACTCAAGTCCCTTCGATTGGTGAATCGTCATGACCCGGACCGTGCTCATGCCTGGAACCGACACTTTCTGTCGCTCCACATACTCGATAAAATCATTGATGTGTTGATTTCGCATCGAATCGAATCGGTATCCCAACTGAATGAACTGCTTGAGTCGATCTTGGTCGCGGTCCGTGCATTCGTTTGCGATCAGATTGGCAAAAACTCCGAGGCTCCGACCAAATCCAAAATCCGTAAGCTGCTGACGAATCCACGCAGAAAGACTCTCGCTATCGCTGGTTGCCTCGCTCGGCAATCGATCGATCCATGGCGAATGACTCACATGGAAATACGCCAACGAATCGGATGGGTGATTCGCCAATTTCATAGCGCTTAACAACAACAAAACCGGTGCCGAATCGACCAGCGGATTGCCACCTTCCTGGCTTGCCTCAACGCCGCGCTCTCGCAACAGTCCAATGACTCGCCCAACGTCTCGGTTGGTCCGGGTCAGAACTCCTATTTCCGCTTGCGGCGACTTTTTGTGCAAGTCGGCAATTCGGTCGGCAACTTCGTCCAGTAGTCCATAACTGCTTTCTTCTCCTTCTTGGTCTTTATTCTTTTCACAATCCGCGTTGCGAAACTCGACGTAGCCAGGGAGTCGATCGCGAGAGGTTTCGTGATTGGAAAAATAGCGAGTCATCCATTCCGTCACGGCTTGTGTGTCGCTGGCGATGATTTCCGATTCGTCGTCGTTGTAGTAGCGGTCGTGCTTAGCAAGCTGCGTAAAAACCGAGTTGACGAAATCGATTACGACGGGCGAACTGCGATAACTCTTAACCAGTTTTTCTTGACGAACATGATCGATCTGCTTGCCAACCGATTCGAAAATTTCGGAAACGCCACCGCGCCATCCGTAAATCGCTTGCTTGCTATCCCCTACGCAAAAGAAAGACTTGTCCTTGGTCGATCCCTCAACGATCGCTTCCGCGAAGGGCTTGATGATGTTCCACTGCATGGGAGAAGTGTCTTGAAATTCGTCGAGCAATAAATGATCAATGGGGCAGTCCAAACGGTATGCGATGCCTTTCATGGCTTCGTCGTCCACTTTGCTCTCGTTGGTTGGATTCGTGGCGGATGCTGCCAGCATCCGAGCCGAAGCTGGCAGCGTCGGCCACGGCCACGGCTTGGGCGTTTCGCTGAGAGGTTTGTGTTTGGCTATCGTCTCCTGCATCCATTTGGAGAGTCTTTCCGAAATATCATCAAACGACACAATGCGTCGACGCGACTTCACAAACTGGAGCTGCTCATGGTAGTTGGCAAGCATGCGATACGCCGCTTCATTTTGTGCGCGGCGACTTGCCAACTCCTCAACTGCCGATTTCTTCGCAAGTACCAGCAGGGCCTTAACCGTCTCGTCCGGGAGTTCCTTTGCAGAGTATTTCGCAACATCATCGTCGGCATTTTGGACCAATGTTAGTCCAAGGAACTCGCTCCATTCGCCCGATTCATACTTCGCGACGGCTTTGTCGCGAGCCGTGGCATAGCCTTTATGCTCCAATTGCGAAGCCCGAAACACGTTCAAGGCTGATTCGGCTTGCTCTGCCGTTGGTCCCTTTGGGACTGTCAACTGATTCCAGGCTTCCTCGTTAGTCCTGCGAAAAAGATCATAACCAGTCGAAACGACGTTTTCGATTTCGCGGCGGATTCCGCGCGTCGCTTCCCCTTTGGATAATTGCGACACCAAGGATTTGAGGGCCGATCGATCCATCGTGTCGAACATGCGGCTGATTGCTTCCCGCTGCAACTGTTCGGTTTGAAATGGATCGGACAAGGTCCAACCAGGCGGCAGTTTCAACTCCAGGGCAAACGAGCGCGCCAGTTGTGAGTAAAAACTGTCGAGAGTACTAACCCGAAATCGGTGAAGGTGTGAACAGAGTCGGCCAAGTTGATAACGGACTGTATCGCGAGTGATTTCCAGCGGTTTCAGCACGCCAACCAAGCGAACGAAACCTTCTTCGCTTTCGACCCCATCTGCCAGCCAGGATAGGATCCGGTGCAAAATCTCCCCCGCCGCTTTCCTCGTAAAGGTTGTGGCCAAGATCGAATCGAGCTCTTGATCCGTAAAGAGCAATCGCAACGCACGCGAAGCCAAGTTGTAGGTCTTGCCTGTCCCAGCCGAAGCTAAGATCATTTGAGGCGAAAACCAATCCTTGTCCGCTTGCCCTTTCGCCAGATGCTTTTCGAGATGAAGTTTGTTTGGTGGTCGATCTGCATGGGGACGAGGTCTTGCTGCAAAAACTTTGTGTGAATCATCCAATCGAAGCTTGTGCGCTTCGTCGTCGATCGCCATCCCCAGATTCGGCTGGCTATCCAACTCGATATCAGGTACCGGATGGATTGCGGCGGCCAATTCGCGTTGGCGACTTGATTCGAATTCTTGGTTTGCAATCGATTCGTTCCATCGCCTGACTACGGGCAGTTGCGTTATCGCATTGAACTCATCGAAATTGGAGATGCCTTTGTATTTCGGTGGCCAGAACTCGCCCGCCATGACTTTACGCGCAATCCCTTTGGCAGACTCAATCGCAAGGGCGTGTTGTTCCGGCTTGAAGTCCGCAATGACGAATTGCGTTTCGGCTGGGTTCTTTGGCAGCAAGATGTAGCCGAAGCTGACCTTGGACAGGTCTTCGATTTTCAGCGTTTTGATTAATAACCCATAAAGTGGTAGTTGCCAATCTGTCCAAGTCCCATTTGGCCTCAAGTGAGCTTCCTTGGGTTTGCCTGATTGGTCACCGGTTTTGTAATCCCAAACAGCGAATCGACCATCGCGTGGGTGATAGTCGATGCGGTCAATACGTCCATGCACAATCATCGATTGCCCGTCTAGATCGAGCGCGATCCCGTGCGACTTTTCGACTTTATGTTCGATGTATTTGATACGCCAACCCGCTGCAATCTGGGCTGCTTGATGTTCGGCAAAGGCCTCGAGGCGGCGCACAGCTTGTTCTAGTTGTATTTGCAGTGCCGGGGTTAGCTTTACCCCAAACCGTTTCCTGGCAATCGCTTTGAGATTCTCGGTCAGCCAGTCTGCGGTTGCTTTCGCGTCCGTGGACGTGGCCACCGGCGAGTCGATCAGCCCCTCTAAGCACAAATGCAACAGATCGCCGAATCCACCGCCATCGAGCTCTAGCCGGTCATGCTCAAAAGCCCGGACTTTTTCAACTCGGTTCAGGTAGAAACGGTACGGGCACTGATCGTATTTTTTGAAATCGGTTACCGCCATATCGCGAACAATTTTGCGGGCGTCCGGCATCGGAATAGGGATATTGGTTTGGCCGTCGCGAGGGATCCATGTATCCGCGACCAGCCGATCCTCGGCGGTTTCTTTAGGCGAAAGCAACAGTTTGACCCGACGAGCCAACAGATCCGACGGTACTGCCAATAGCAAGCGACTTGGCGTTTGCGGATCACCATCGAGACTCAAGTGATTTAAAACCAGGTCGATTCGCTCGCGTGTATTAAGCATTGCGAGGATCGCATAGCAATCGCGCGCATAACGACGGGCATTGTCCATCAAACCAAGCTCGGATCGCAATTGATTTGGCAGAAACGCATCTCCGTTGATGCTTTCTGGCACAATCCCATCGTGCATACCGGTCAACATCAGGACAGGAGCGTCGTCGAGCGGCAACTCCAGCCACCCAAGCATTTCGACAGCGGATTCGTCTTGCGGCGGCGGAACGCTGACTGTTTCCAGTTGGCTTTGAATCCATGCCAATGTCTCTTGAAAGGTTACTTGAGCATCCAAGTTGGTCGGAAGCTCAGCAAGTTTCGAAAGGGCTTGATTGATTTGACCGCACGAACGTAGTGAGACGTTCCCAGCGATATCATTTCGATCGACCTGCACCCCTTCGTAGATCGACTTGATGACTTGCCGAAGTGGATTTGCCCATTGCGTCAACTTGGCGTTGATCATTCGCAGCGGTTTCAGCCATTCGTCTAACTTGTTCAGTACCGCCAGAAAAATTTCCTGCCCTTTGCTTTGTGGCCATTCGGGAACATTGACGCTGCGAATGAGGGTCGATTGCTGGTACTCGTCCAATCTGGCCAAAAAGTCGTTGGGCAGTAGATTCGCACCTGTATCATTTTTGGAACTGCGAACCAACCAATCGTGAATCGCAGGCGTCCGGACTAAGCTGCTAAAAATATCGATCGAGCCATCGACCAAATAGTCACCGATCAGCTCGATGACTTGCATAGGTGGTGTCTGGGCAACGGACATACCGGGACCATACCGAAGCGTTATGCCTCCTCGGGCTAATGTCTCTTGTAGGGCCGGAACAATCTGCGGGTCGGGTATCCCCACTGTGATGTCTTGAACCGAATAGTCATTGCCGAGATTAGCGAGCTGTGTGGCGAGTTCATTCGCAGCGTCATTGGCACTGGAGCGAACATGCAATTGCTCCTCGTCGATTGGGACTTCGATATCTTGCCAGTATTCCGACGCCAACGTACCGTCTGGATTGAAGCCAGCCGCATAAGACTCTGGCGCACCGATGAGGACGCGAACGCTGTCGGATACGACCGAAAGAAATCTTCGTTGAGCCCGATTCAAATCGACCGCTCCCACTAAAATGATTTCCAAATCCGTACGCACTTCGTTGTTGTCGATGGCAAACCGCCGAGCGGATTGAACATCCCAAAGCCCTGCAATATGTAGTTCGTCCAAGTAGGAACGTTGCAGTTTGGAGAGGACTTGCCAACGCACTTCCTCAGGCGATCCTTTGAGTTCGTTAACTACATCGTCAAAATCGACCAGATCGGAGGACAGTTCGCGATGGAGAGTGCTGAGAATGCGAGCCAAATCCATCCAAGGTCGCAGTTCTGCTGAATCGGGCACTTCAATAAGTAGCGGTTTGAGCAGCTCGTGATCAGCGGATCGCAAGACTTTGGTCCAGGCAAGCACTTGTTCCAAATCGCTTGCGAACGGCAATTTGGCGGAATAGAGTTTTTCCGGCAGAGTTCCTATCGTGAGCAACTCAGGGGGCCGGAGGACGAGCGATTGTTCACTCGCTCGCGTGGCCATCAACTGAGTCAATCGCCGACCCGCGAATCCGCCTGGTAAAACGAGCAAACACTGATCCATATTCCATTTGTTGCCTCGCGTGTATTGCTTTTGCAAATAGTCGCATGCGGCGTGGAGAATTGGGCCGGACCAGCCCAAGTAATGAACCTGGATCGATTGCGACTGATCGAACAGCGGCCGACGCTGACGAAATGGAATTTTGGTGGTAGCCATCGTGAAATCACCTCCTTGCACAGTTCCTAACCTGAAAAAGAATGCTAGCGGAACCCGCACTCTTAATTAGGCCTACAGCGATTGACACGTTAGGTCAACGAATGTCCCGATAGGAACTATTTTCGCGGAATTCCGATTAGATACAACCACCGATGGAAAGATGTGAAATGCCCCGGAGTTTCGCTGGGGGGGAATTTACCATCCTTCTAGA
>JBBRJI010000111.1:0-11685 GCA_038219625.1 Pirellulales bacterium
AATCATCCGAGTTGGATAAGATTCTCACTGGAGTTTACGAAGGGCCATTGGATGGGTTGCATGAAGCAGAACCCTCACTTGAGATGCTCAAGCCACGGACGATCGATTGGTTTACCAGACGCATCGACAAACTAAAGCTTCATCCAACCCTATGCATCGCATACGATCGGGTCGCATTCCTCCAAATGGATCAACAAGGTCCGATTCGATTGACGATCGACCGCGGCTTGCGATGTTGTTCACTGACGGACTCACAGTTTGACAAGACGTTTGTCAAAGAAGCCTTCAAGAGCACGGCGGGGAGTCGATGGAAAGTTCCTGGCAGTCCGCGAGGGGGCGGAGGCTTGACATTTGTAGGGAACCGAATCGATGACTATCGAAGGCTCTACTCCATCAAATCCGAGGACAAAGAGTCCGCGTGGCAACGATTGATACTGCTTTGCAAAACCTTAAACGAAACGCCCACGGATCAGCTCGAAGCGGCATTATCGCCAATGCTGGATATCGACAATGCACTGCGATTCCTTGCAGTCGATGTGGCGCTGATCAATAACGATGGCTACTGGGTGCGAGCGAGTGACTACAATATCTTTCTCGATGAAAAAGGGATCTTCAAACTCGTTCCGCATGACATGAACGAATCCTTCTCGGGTGCTATGGGCGGACCAGGTGGGGGCGGTGGTCGCGGTGGATTTGGAGGTGGATTTGGGGGTGGTCCTGGTGGACAATTTCCAGGTGGTCCTGGTGGACCGGGGCAAGGGCCCGGTGGTCCTTTTGGTCCGGACGGGCCGGGTCCAGGGGGGCCAGGTGGGCCAGGTTCGTCAGCCGTTGATCTCGACCCACTCGTTGCACTGGACGATCCGAGTAAGCCACTGCGAAGCAAGCTTCTCAAGGTCCCTGCGTTACGCACGAAATATCTCCAATGCGTTTACGAAGTCGCCGAAAAGGGCTTGGACTGGAACACGCTGGGACCAGTCGTGCAGGGCTACCGAGACCGAGGAGAAGAATGGGTAAAACTCGATTCGCGAAAGCTCTCGTCGAATGACGCGTATGACACAAATATCGCGACGGAAGCAACCAATCCAGGCCGTGAGTTAAGCATCAAACAGTTTGCGGAGCAACGTCGCAAGTTCTTGATGTCGCATCCCGAGGTGCTCAAAGCGGTCAAGGGCCAGTAGTCGGTAGCCGAAGGCACAAGAAATCGGTTTGTCGCGTTTCGCTCGGCGAAAGTGCGTTTAGGCGAGCGGCAGACAGAAAACTACCAGGACAGGCCACCGTGTGGCACGCCCAAAGCGATTAGCGATGGGCGTGGGAAGAGTGGCAAATGACTCTAGCGATTCACCACGCCCTTCGTACCTCAGAGCGTGCCACCCAGTTTACAGGTAGATTTCAAACTGCCGTCATGGATTAAATCGCCGTCTTGCGGCAGTCCAAGTGCCACCCAGTTTACAGGTAGATTTCAAACTGCCCCTCGCTTTAGATCTTGGCGCCAGCACCTTTGGTGAACGCCATGAAGGCGGATTCGAGATTGATCTCCTCTTCTGCGAATCGCTTGATAGCGATGCCATTGCTAACGAGCAAGGTTGCTAAGGACGAATAGTCGCCAGCATCCACCTTAAGGGTCGCCTTGAGCGATGGGGCTGCGATATCCACCGACTGAACCAATTCGTGATTGCTGAGAAGTTTGGCGGCGGATTCCAATTGGTTTTGCATGGCGGGTTCAATAAGAATTGCCATGTTGGGCCTCACGTGGCGGATCATGGAAGCGACATCGTCGCTTGCGATCATTTTGCCGGAATCGATGATCCCGACTTTGTTACAAACATCTGCAAGCTCGGGCAGGATGTGGCTGCTGACGATAACCGTCTTTCCCATCGAGCCCAGTCGTCGCATCAAGGCTCGCATCTCGATTCGAGCGCGCGGGTCCAGTCCGCTCAGGGGTTCATCCAGTAGCAAGACCGCCGGATCGTGCAACAGAACGCGAGCCAACCCTAGCCGTTGTGTTTGTCCTCGTGAAAGTGTGTTTGCGTAAGCGTCCCGTTTGAATTCGAGGTCAACCACTTCAAGCATTTCATCGCAACGCTTGCGGCGGGCTTGCGGAGCGATTCGATAGGCTGCGGCGAAAAAATCCAAGTATTCTATGACCGTCATATCATCATAGACGCCGAAGAAGTCGGGCATGTAACCAACCAGTCGCCTTATCTCCTTTGGATGTGTGTAGATAGAGTAACCACAAACATAGGCTTCGCCATAAGTCGGTGTTAAGAGGGTTGCGATGATTCGCATGGTGGTTGTCTTGCCAGCCCCGTTCGGACCGATGAAGCCGAACAGATCGCCTTGCCCTAGATCGAGATCAATGTCTCGAATGGCGTACATGTCGTCGTATTTTTTCGTTAGCTGTGATGTTTTGATCACGTTTTTGGACCGATTGCTGGATGGACCGAACCCGAAGTGGGCGATTCGATTTTGGATTGGCTGACAGGAATGATCAAGCGCAAGAACGTCTTTCGCGTTCCCTCTGTGGCTTGTATCGGCACGGAATTCCTTCGCATGGACCAAGTCAGCGAGGGATCTTTGAATTCGCAAATCAAGATGGCGCGATCCAATCGTATGACATCCGAAAAATCCAACTCGCTCAGGTAGCGATTGTAAAGTCCAGTGTATTTGCTACCGCCAGCGGATTTGTGAAAACTTATCAACTCCATCAGTCGGTCCAGTCTTCCAGAATCTCCAGGATTCCAGGGTGTGCTACGTTCTTCTCCGCCAACGTTTTGACGACGTTGCAAGCGGCGAGTAATGTCCTTTGGTACAGTCATGGCCGAGAACGAGATCTGTTGGCCAACTCGAATTCGAGTGTCAAGTGCATAAGCTCGACCGCGGTAAATCAGCAGTGCATCCAACAGATCGACATCCAGAGGGTTTTCAAAAGTTCCTTCGAGTAAGTCAATCGAACCAACCACTCTGGACAATTTGTTTGTTTCACTTGAGAGCGTAATATGCTCTTGCCAAGTAGCGGACAACGACTTTGTCCCAGCGGCCGGAATGCCTACACCGCGAATCCCAAATACGGAGGGATTGGCGGTCGTCGAAACCGACACAGGGCTGCCCTCGCCTTCGTAGCTACTGACAGGACTAACGCTGATCCGGTAAACAGGCATGCCTCGATCGGTCGCGACACTGGACTCGAACCCACCTAGTCCTTTGCCTGGTTGACCAAACCAATCGATTTGAACTTTGGTATTTGAACTGTCTGTTCCCGCGTTCAGCCCCTGAGCGCGACGATGGGCGGAAAAATCAAAAACGCCTCGCGATCCACCATAACAATGGGCAAAGCCACGCCCTCTAAGCGTCTGCGTTTGGTAGTCGATCTCCAGTAACTCCAGGCTGTTCATGCTCGGCATTTGCGGCTTCCATCGATTTGCAAGTCCGGTCACAAAAAGGCAACTACCCAAGGAACAAATTAGAAGTGTAATCCATGTCCCTCCTGGCCTTTTCATACTTCGAGCCACTAAAAAATAGTCCAAGGGGCCGATCACGAGGCAAAACAAACCCGCCAAAACTGAGAGGGATGCCAGGTTTCCGAGAGTCAGAAGAGGGAAGTTATCAAGCGTTGCATTGAGTTGGCCCGAGATATCGTCATAGCCCATGGTCACGCGTTTGTCCGTGCGTGCATCCTTCTTTTCCCATTGCTCGTCTAGAAATTGCTTCAATAGACTCGGACGACTCTCCCATGTGAGAATCTGCTCTCCATCCAACTCGGTAGCTAGAAATGTCACTTTCCCAGCACCAAATGCCCATCTGGCAATCATTGGAAAGCTCTGTCGATTTTTGGTCTTGAAGACGAGATCGATCGCGCTGGACTCAATCGCGAAAAGGCTGCATACCAAATTTGCCAAACGGCTTTGGGACTTCAAGTAGGATTCGAGCGGTCCAGGGTCGCAATCGGGTAAAACGCCTTTGAATTCCCCTGGTACCAGCATCGCAAACTCTGGTGTCTTAAGCCACGATTCGGCTTGTTTACCCAGTGATAAAACACATCTTCCTCCTTGAGCAATCCAGTCCTTGATCGCCAGGGCTTTCACCGAAGTCATGTTTTGATTGAGCTCGGCATTTGCAGAGGAAAGGATCAATACATCGACCCCGCCGTAACAACCCGCCGACAGCGGCAATTGCTCTACGCTGGTCAATTGAGCCGAAGTGTTTTCCGGCAGGGCGCCCCGCACAGATTTCATGGCACCTTGGCTTAGGTTCAGCTTGTCGCTCCCTATTCCTACCACCCAGGGCTGAGTGGCTGGCAGTGCGGTGCCGCGTTCCTCGGCAAGCAATGGCCGTTCATGCAGTACAGTTCCATCCATTCCTACAATCCTAACAATGATAGTCGCATTGCTACGACCGTGTTTGGCCTGGACTTCCAGCCGTAGGGTCGACTTTGGCTTTATTCTTACCCTCCAGGAATCGCTTTGGTAGACGACAGGCACTCCATCCCCGTCCAGTGTCTGTATTTCCAAGCGCCCATCCACTTCTTTGGAACCGGAAGTAATGTCGATCGCAGTGCGTGTTGGATAGCCAACTTTCCAGAAGCCGCCCAGGCCCATTTCGGCTCGAAACTGAATCGTGTCCGAACCCACGGAATCCTGAGCGGTGACCGAAGGACTGAGAAGGAAAGCGACAAGGCTCAGAACGACGACGAACGATCGCAACGTGTACCAAATCCGCGGTGTACGAAAAAAGAGTGCTCTCCAGGGAGAGCACGGTTTCGATCCGAGATCCAGATCTCGATAGCGGAGAACTGGCTGGATTTGATTGGATGCGAGCAAATTGACTCTAATGTTCCTAATCGAGACGCTTAACCATCAGGTTCTTAAAATAAACCTTGCTTCCTGGATCATGGGCTTGCAATGCAAATGTGCCTTCGCCGAGCTTTCGCTCAAAATCTTTACCTACTTCCTGATCCTTTGGTTCAGTGTATTCGACCAAAGTTTTACCGTTTACCTTGAGCGTAACCTGCTTGCCTTGGACGATGATCTCTTGGGTGTACCATTCGTTATCCTTGGCCGCTGGCTCCATCACGTCCTTGACCGAGTACAAACTGCTGGTTCTGCGAGGATCGCCTTTGTAGGAGTTATTGACTTGGCATTCGAAACCCTTCTTAGGCCAGCCTTCTTCCTGAAACGCAGTATGAAAATAGATGCCTGCGTTGCTATTGGGCATCGTTTTTACGTCGGCCTTGAAATGAAAATTCTTAAACGTCTTCTTGTCGTTCTTGTCGCCTACGTAAAAAAGGTGACTTCGCTCGCCTTGGCAGACGATGCAACCATCCTCAATAGCCCAACTCTTGGGATTTTCGTTGATCTTCCATCCCTCCAGGCTCTTGCCATCGAAAAGCTCGACGAACTCAGCGACTGGAGCAATGAACGAAATTGGCTTTTCGGTCGTTTGCTTTCCCTTTACGTCGCCGCCCGGAAGCAAGCCAGCTTTGATCCGCTCTCCAAAAGTATTGTCTTTACCTTTCTTTTCTTCGGACTTCTTGAGGATCTCTTCGATCTCCTTGCGAGCCTTATCAGGCTCTTTCTTGATCATTTCCGCGTAGGTTTTCTTCAACAAGCCAGCGGCTTTCAGCGTTTCACCATATGGGTTGTGCTTCTTTTTGTTTTCGCCTTCGATGTGGCAAACATAGCATTTGGCTTCCGCAACCAGTTTCTTGAAATCTTCGTTCTTGCTGTCTACGACATAGAATTTGCCAAAGTGTTCGCCGAACTCCTTGGTTGCGAAAGCGGTGCGGGAAGAGACGGTTGCCATCAATAAGATGGCACAGACAAAAAATAATCTTTTCATGCGAAATGATTCTCCAAAGGTGGGATGAACGGAAATCACGGATTGCTCGGCAAAAGCAACTGGCAAACGGGGATTCTCCTCAAAACTCGCTAGCGAGATGCCTTGATTAAAATACCAGAGTGCACTGCTGTCAAACCATCGTCTCCATTAGTGGCAATTTAGATGCCAAAATATGCATTCCAACGCAAATCCTGGCCATTCGACGGTTCGCCTGCCACCGTACCTTGAATCGTTTAACCTCGTTTAACCCCAATACCGTTCAATTATTTGTTTAACAGTCAGCCGAAGGCGTACTCGATACCATTAACGTACGCCTCCGGCTAACATTTAAACGAAATCTTTGCGAAATTGGGCTTCATTGAATGGTATTGCGTTTAAACCAGAGCGGAAGGCGACGGCGGCAGGCCGAAATTAGAAAACCTCATCGAACGAAGTCTCTTTTTTCAATGGTCTGCCAAAACCGTCGTCGACAAAGAGTTCATTCAGTGACTTTTCCTTTGTCTCGATAACGTCAGGTCGACGCCACAATCGCAAGCGATCCGAGATCAAAAAAACGCCTGCAATGCAGGTGCCGGACAAGTAACCAAAGGCCAAGCCAAAAACAAGGAAGGGAATGATTACAGATACGTCTACCAGTCGATTTCCTGGTGTGCCAAACAGGAATCGGCTCACGACGAACAAGGCACCGTAATAAAATGCTCCCGTAATGCTTGACGCAAGCCTCGGTGCTTTCCCGCCAAACAAAACCGCTTGTGAAACACCAACGCACGTCAGAAATCCAGCCGCCAACGCAAAGCTTAGTGCTTTGAACTGGAACGCACTCATCATTGCAAAGAGAATTCCGTAGCACGTCGTAAAGACGAACAAGCTGGCAAGATCCAACTTGCGAGGGAAAGAGTAAACGGGTGTGGCCGGGGCACTTTGTGACCCGGCCTCGCATATTCGGTGTCGCATATTAGTTTACCAAACACGTAGGTCCGCATCTCCAAGCCTGTGATCCACCACTTGCTTAAGCATCGACTCGTCGGTTGTCGCAGCCCCCTCCAACACATTTACGTTTTGAGGCGGGGCAGCAATTCCCGTTCGACCCATTTGGTGTCAACGGTTCCTTCGGAGAACTCCTTTTGCTTAAGGACTGTCGCATGAAAGCTAGCGGTCGTCTTAATTCCGGTGATTCTCAGTTCGCTCAGGCTTCGCAGCATGCACTCGATGGCTTGCTCCCGCGTTGGTCGATGCACGATGATTTTGGCGATCATCGAATCATAGTATGGCGGAACCGTATATCCGGGATGCGCGTGCGAATCGACTCGAACACCTAGTCCTCCCGGAATAAACATCCTTTCGATGCGACCAGGACAAGGTTGGAAGTTCTTGTCTGGGTCTTCTGCGTTGATTCGGCATTCGATGGCGGCGCCGAACGGCTTGATGTCTGCTTGAGTAAACGGAAGTGGCTGTCCCGACGCGACGAGGATCTGCGATTTGATCAAATCGATGCCTGATATCATCTCGCTGACAGGATGCTCTACTTGGATTCGAGCGTTGACCTCGATGAAGTAGAACTTGTCGTTTTGATCGACAATGAATTCAACCGTTGCTGCATTGAAATAGTTTGCGCGCTGGATCATTCGAACGGCAGCATCGCACATGGCTTTGCGTGTGGCTTCCGTCAATCGTGGGGACGGGCTTTCTTCGATCAACTTTTGATGCCGTCGTTGGACGGAGCAATCGCGCTCGTGTAAGTGAACGATGTTCCCGTGCTGGTCCGCAATGATCTGGACCTCAACGTGCCTAGGTCGATCGATGTACTTCTCCAGATAGACACCGCCGTTTCCAAAAGCGGCTTTGGCTTCGGTTTGCGCCTGCGAAATCGACGTCTGCAAGGACCCTTCGTCCATTGCAACGCGCATGCCTTTTCCGCCCCCACCCGCAGTGGCTTTGATCAACACCGGGAAACCAATCTTTCGAGCCGCGACGACCGCGTCTTCCTCGGACTCGAGCAGGCCATCGCTGCCGGGAACCACAGGAACGCCAGCCGCAATCGCCATCTCGCGCGCGGTGTTCTTGTCGCCAAGTTTCTCCATCGCTTCGGGTGATGGTCCAATGAATGTAAAATTGCAGCTTCGACAGACTTCGTTGAATTCCGAGTTTTCCGCTAGAAAACCATAACCAGGGTGGATGGCATCGACGTTGCCTAGCTCGGCCGCGGCAATAACCCGATCGACTCTCAAGTAGCTATCGATCGATTTGGCTGGTCCAACGCAGATGGCTTGATCCGCCAACTCTAGATACTGCGCACCTCGGTCGGCTTCACTGAAAATAGCCACGGTTTCGATACCAAGCTCTTTGCAAGCCCGGATGATACGTAGAGCGATCTCGCCTCGATTGGCGACAAGAACACGACTAAACATTTTTAGCCTCGAGTATCGATCTTGAAGAGCGGCTTGCCGAAATCGACTGCCTCTTCGTTCTTGACAAGCACTTGAACGACCTTGCCACGCAACTCCGCTGGGATTTCATTGAAAACCTTCATCGCTTCGATGATGCAGACCACCGTGTCGCTTTGAACTACGGAGCCAGTTTCGACAAAGTTCTTTGAATTGGGATTGGTGCGAGAGTAAAACGTCCCGACCATAGGCGACTTGATGTACGCGATATGCGGTCCGTCACCCTCTGCAACCGGGGTGGCGACGGCTACTGGCACTGCTTGCATTGGAGCAGCAACCGGCGAAGCCATCATTCCGGCCGAAAGGATCGGTTGGCCGTGACCAGCTCCACACAATCGAATACGTTGATTGTCCTGGCGAAGATCGATTTCACCGAGTTCATGCTCTTTCATCAACTCGATCAACTTTCGAATACGATCGATGTCAAATACGTCGTCGGTTCGTTTGGTCGATTCCGGCATCTCTCAACGGGCCTTTCGGAATGAAAATCGTGATAGGAAACTGTTATGCTGCAACGATTTATACATTCCAGCCATTAGCCCTGGAAGCCCTGAACTGGATCCCAAACGATGGATGAATCCACAATTGACTCCGTTTACTGGCTCGATTGTATTGATTTTTGCACTTGCGACGGCTTACTCGGAATTGGCGACGGGCTGGTGGCGGGAACTCGCGTCGCTGAGACGCCTGCAGAGTCCGCCTCGCTTTGGGCCATTCGAATTGCCCTGGGATTGATGGTCCTTGTTTTCGCTTTTGAGATTCGAGGCGGGAAAAGCACAGATAGAACGACCGCCAGCTTATGGCTTGTTGGAGCCCTGCTATCGCTTTGCCACAGTCTCGGATCCCTTGCTACGTTTCACCATGGGAGCCAACTCATGGCAATTGAGGCAACGGCACAACAAACACAGGAATTGATTGGGATACGCTTTGGTGCAGGGCTCTTCGTCAATTATGCCTTTGACTTGGTCTGGATTGTTGACGCGACGGTTCGAATGATTTCGCCCGCGATTTATAACAAAATGCCCAAAGCTTACCGTTATTGCACCAACGGTTTCCTGATCTTTATAGCGATCAATGGAGCGATCGTTTTTCAATCGGGTTGGATTCGAGCGATTGGGTTGGCTTGTGTGGCCATGTTGTTGATGTTGAGCTTGCAACGCAGCAATGCACTTCGCAGCCAGGTCAATCCGAGGCCGTGAGTTTATGATTGTCGCCTTTCGCTCAGCGAAAGTGCGCCTCGTTAACGCTCTTTTGCGGAGCAAAAGGCGAGGCTTGTGGACGAGCGAGGCCCTTCGCTCGTTGGGTTCTTACAAAACCTGAGCGAGCGCCTCGCTCAGGCACACTACGAGGCACTACCGATCGCGTCTTGGTCCGCGTCCTCGAGGGCCACCTCGATTTTGCGACGGATTCCTTTGGTGATTTTCCATATTCAAGGTCACCAAGGTTCCAATCGTATCTTGCCAGGACGGAATCCTGCTGTTTCGACCTATCAATTCGCTTGCATCATCGTCATCGCTATCGCGATCATCGTCTAATTCGCGAGACTCAATTTCAGGTTCCGCACTGTCGCTGCTGCGGGTTTCTGATCGTTTTCCACGACCTCGCCGTCGTCTTGGTCGCGGTTCGTGTTCAAGCGAGTCTCCCGACACACCTTCGTTCGCATCGATTTCTAATCGATCATCCACGACCTCGAAATCGTCCTGAAAGTCAATCGAATCTTCGACAAAACCGAAAGTGTCATCTTCATGAATGCCCGCGCCAAAGCCGGATGGCTTTTTCGCAGGGGAAGGATTTGATGAGCTTGGTCGTCGCTCCGAGCTCGAGTCATGGGTTCCGCGTTCCGTTCGCGACAAGCTGGCTCGCTCGGGACGAACTGGACGGTCGTGAGCTGCGGTTCTCTCTGCGCCTTCCGTACGCGCCGGTCTATCCGTTCGCGCCGGTCTATCCGTTCGCGCCGGCCTATCGGCACGGGCAGGTCTCTCGGCACGAGCAGGTCTGTCCGACCGCTCGGGCCCCCCCGACCGCTCGGGCCGATCGGTACGTTCCGGACGGGCAGGTCTTTCGCTTCGATCGGCACCCTCCGGACGAGGTGGTCTGTCGGCCCTATCGGCTCTAGGTGGTCTTTCACCACGATCCGACCTTGATCGGTCTGAACTGTCTGAACGAGCAGGGCGAGCGGCGCCTTCCGGACGAGGTTGTCTTTCAGGTCGGTCCGAAGATTCCTGTCGATCGGAACTCTCTTGCCGAGGTGGCCTAGACGGTCGTTCGTCGCGTCCGGCCCTTTCTGGCCGCTTTTCCCGATCCGATCGATCTTGACTGATGGGTCTTTCGGAACCAACGTCGCCAACGTCCGATTGGCTTCGATGCCCACGACCGCGTGAACCACGATCGCTTTCACCGCGCGGCGACTCGTGTCGATCTTTACTTTCCATATCCAACTCTGGGGTTACTTCGCTCGAGTCCAGTTCCAAAGGGGATTGACCGAATGGGACGTCGGCGCGAACGTCCGCTTGTCGGCCTCGACGTGGCTGCTGCCTACGCGATCGTCGCTCGGGATCGATTGCCCCCGCATCTTCATCTCGATTCGTTTGCGGCAGGCGTCTGGAATGCGTCTCGGTACCTGATTGCGACAAAGTCACCTCGCGAATTTCTGGTTCGGGCTCCAATCTAGCGGAACTCTCGTCGACACGGGACCGTTCTCGAGCTGGTGATCGCCCTCGCCCCCTGGACTCCACTTCGGTTGATTTCAAGGGTCGAGGAGGTGCGAGCGGGACGTCAGGCTCAGCTCTTGACTCGTCAACCGTGACTCCCCACATACTCGGTTTTGACTTTCGGCTGCTGGGAGCACCGGATTTCGAAACGTTTGTCTCCGACGAGGTGTTTAACGAAACTTTCGACTCGGGCTCCAATTCTTGAGGTTCTTCAGGAGCGGCAACTCCAAAAAAAGTCGTGACCGCATCCCATGAACTTCGGAACCGGGAAGGTTCAGGTTTTGGTTTTGGTTTTGACTGCTCCGCCACCGGAGTTATCGGTTCCTCGAACTGCGCCGATGGCTCGGCTGGCATCACTGCTTTTGGCGGTTTGGTCGGGCCGTCTGTTTTCTTTGCAGTGGGATTAAGCGAAGGAGTTTTAAGCAGATTTGCAATGCTGTTCCAATGATCCGACATATCGAAGTCTTTTCGCGGGGCCGCGACTCATACAAGATGAAAGGTGGGAGAGCTTGAATTGCTCGCCTTGAATAAGAGCAGAGTATAGCAGATCGAGCCCATTTTTGGAAAGCAAGGATTATGACAATGCTTGCTTTGGCCTCTGCCACTGGTTTTTCATCGCGAATGCCGATCCTCAAGCGAAGAATTGACTGTTTCTATGTAGTTACGACCGGATTTCGTATAAGGGTGGATCAGGT
>JBBRJI010000112.1:0-11685 GCA_038219625.1 Pirellulales bacterium
AATGCTATTGTCGTCGCCTTTCGCCCCCATTGGCGCCTTTCGCTCTGCTAAATTGCTATTCGCAAACGCACTTACGCAGAGCTAAAGGCGACAATCACCGTATCATCACAAATTCTTTGCTATTGATAACAGCCCACAAAACATCCTCCAAGACGCGACGCGAACTTTCTGCTCCGTTGAGCATCTCTCGAAACGCGGCCCACTCTGGTTCCTTTGGGGCTCGAGCTAACGCTCGCATGAATATCTCGTCGATGGCGGCATCGGGAGTAACATTTTCGGACAGCATTTGCCCTATCGTATTCCTTTCCGAAGTTATTTTGCTTTGCACTTCCGGGCCATTGGCAAGCGATAGCGACTGAACCAGCGAAACTTGGTTGGATCGCTCGCATTCGCAGATCAACAAACGGTTCGGCTTTCCAAAGGTCCGCAAAAACCCAGGCCCCTTCGGGATGCCCGGCATGGCCATGGCTTGATGCGCAACAATGTCGGGTGTGTTCGCCGATGGGTAATCCGATGGGACATCGGTTACGGAACTGATTGCGTCAATCAACGTTTCGGCGCTCATTCGTCGTATGCGGTAGTCAGAAAAAAACGGAGTCCCGTAGATCGTGGATTCATCAACCGACTCCTCACTGTGCAATGCACCTCGCCTTGCAAACGTCTGGCTCGTGAGGATCATGCGAGTCAAGTGACGCAGAGAATATCCGCTGCGGCGAAACTCCTTGGCCAAATAGTCGAGCAGTTCCGGGTTGCTCGGCGGATTGGATGCACGAAAATCGTCAGGTGGATCGACAATGCCAACACCGAAGTACTGAAACCAAATGCGATTGGCCATGTTGCGATCAAACATGTCATTCTCTTGCGTTAACCAGTTCGCAATTTCGTCTAACGGCGTCTTCTTCGCAGCAATGGACGCCTCTAAAATCTGTTGCCTTTCTGAGGTCCTGGCGGTTGCAGTTTTTCGAAGCGGACTAGCACCCACCTTTTTTGAAAGTCCGGGATGGTAAATTTCTGCTTTGCGGTCCTCGAGCGAGATGATCTCGTCACCGGTTATCTCATGCACATCGAGTTTGTCTTTTGGATTGTTATCAATCTGCTTTCGAGAAATGGTTGAAAAGTAAGCGGACAGTCCGTAGTAGTCATCTTGGCGCCATGAATCAAAGGGATGGTTATGGCACTTGGCACATTGGATTCGAACCCCCAGAAATACCTGCCCAATGGATTCTGCAGCAGTCATCGGATCGCGATGAGTCCGGTGGAAGGACGCGGGAGGATTGTCATAGGTACTGCCAATCGAACGAACCAGTTCCGCAGTCCACTCGTTCCATGGTCGATCGTTGGAGATTTGCTCCGTCAGCCATTGATGAAAAACGGCCGTACCTCGACTGCTCATGACCTTGTCTTCGTTTCTTAACAAGTCGCTCCACCGAAGTGCCCATGTCAAGTCAAAACCGTGGTCTGCTAAGAGTTCGTCCACCAAAAGTTCGCGTTTATTGATTTTGGTGTCGGCTAGGAAGTCGCGAGCCTGATGACTTGTCGGCAATCGTCCCACGACCACTAAATAGATGCGACGCAGAAACGTGGCATCGTCTACGTCCGGAGCGGTCGGAATCCTCATCTGAGCCAATCGATTGCCCACGAGTACGTCGATAGGGTTTTTCGCGATGGACGGAACAGCCTCGAGCGACGGGTTTTCCCCAAGGAAAGTGAATCTGCCAGCGGTACGGCCATGCAGATACGAAGCCCCAATGGATAAATCGATGGATTTGGTGACGCGAATGGTTCCATCATCGGAAAGCGTGGCTCCATCCGGAATGCTTGGCTCTAGTCTCGACCATCTCGTCACATCGCGCGTGGTCCCGTCGGCAAAATGGGCAACCACCATCATTTTTGCTGTTCGCTGCGTGCTGTCGATGCGAGCGACCTCTGGCAAAACCTGGATTCGCGTTAGCGTAGGAGATTCGGAATAGGGTGCTCCCTGTTCGATCCAATCTCTGATTTGGCGATAGGACTCTGAGTCAGCGTCAAAGCGACGGCCACCTTGATGTCCGACTCGTGCGGTTGATTTCAAAAGAAGCAGGCTCTCATCTGCTAGGATCGGGTCGATACGACGCCCGCCGTATTCATGGACAAGGCGATCGTAATCGAACGCAAGATCGTCGCCGCGCAAACTTAAACGCAGACCGGCTTTGCCGTGCAAACTGCCGTGGCAGGTACCAAGGTTGCACCCCGATTTACTAATGACGCCAGAAACATCGCGAGTGAAAGTTATTGGCCTTTCGGCCAAAGATATGACATGAATGGTTCGACGGAGTTCACCTAATGCAACGATGATCGATGTGGAGCCGACGCTTCGAAACGCGATTCTTCCTTCCAACGTGACTTCGGCGACCTCGGGATTTGATACAGTGACTTCAAGGTTTAAATCGTCACCTATGTTCCGCAGAGATCCGTCTTGATTGCTTTGATAGATCAACAGTTGACTAGGATGGTTTGGCGTGACGTGGATTGACTCAGGAAACACATTCAGTGCAATTGGCTTATCGAGGCTGTCCTCAGAAAGGCCACCGCAAGCAAATGCCATCCGCAACGAGAGTAACAATACCAGATATGCGTAAATAGACCGAATCATTGAACTCGAAGGTTAAGTGAGTTTGTTTCGATAGGCAGGTGGGTTTCTCGCCAAGCGTTCATGCGAGCCGCTTTAATTTACCACAGCCACATGTTATTGTAATCTCGGCCTCAAAATTTCGAAGAAACTGGATCGATCAGGACAGCTCAATTGCGGTATTTTATAACGGCAGGTTGGTTCACAATTCTTCTCTCCCTTGGCGGAAGTCGCGTCTGTTACGGTGATGATTCGCATCTGTTTCGCGAGCGAATCGTTCCTATGCTGGTAGAGAAGTGCTTTTGCTGCCACGGCGGGGCAACGGTAGAAGGCGGGTATTCGGTCGCGGACAGCCGTCTGCTATTTCAACCTGGCGATTCTGGCGCAATGCCAGTAGCGTTCGAAAACCTCGACGCCAGTGAGCTTCTCGTTCGCATTACGTCGGAGGATGCGACCACCCGCATGCCCCTGGATGCCGAAACTCTGGATGCCTGGGAAATCGATAGCGTGCGGCGTTGGCTTCGTTCCGGAGCTAAAGACGTTGCGAGTCAACACCCTACCCGATTGGTCGAGATTTATGGTCAATTCAAGACAAGTGCAAGGGCTCCAATCCATTATGCGAAACCGCTTCCGATTTCGGCGTTGCTCTTGAGCCCGGACGGAAAGCTTCTGTTGGTTGGAGGCTATTCTGAAGTCTTGGTTTGGAACGTCGAACGACAGTCGCTTGATTTTCGTCTGCCAACTCGGGGACGAATGATCACGGACCTGAAGTGGGCTCCAGGTGGTTTGTTGATAACCGCTTCCGGCGCTCCAGGACGATTTGGTGTGTTAGAAGCATTCGATTTTGCAACTAGAATTCCACTCGCGGCATTTGGATTCAGTCGCGATGTTTGTTCCAGTTTGGCGGCAAGCCCATATCGCAATGAGATAGCAGCGGGTTTTTCCGATGGGAGTGTTACACTTTTTTCCCTAGACTTATTCCAACCGCGAGTGTCATCCATACCACACGCCGCGGGTGTGACTTGCGTAAATTGGTCTAGCAAAGACAACCGAATACTCTCGGCATCTTTGGACCGTACCGCCAAGAGTTTTGAAGCAACGGATGGTCAGGTGCTTTTTGCTTATTCCGATCACGAACGAACCGTCGGTGGGGTGGTACGTACTCAGTTCGGTACCATCACACTTGATGAAACCGGCACACTGCGACTGTGGTCCGAAGGCCAAGAAGTTCGTTCGATTGCGAAGTTCGAAGGGTTGCCACAAAAAGTGCAACACGTCGAAAATGCAAACGGCTTGATCCTTGTTCCTGAAGCAGAACGCATCCGTCGGCTGATAATCGTTCAAGATGAAGTCGACGACGAAAAGGCAAACGACAAAGACAAAATCGAACCGCAAAAATCAAGGAAGAAGAAACGCACACGCATCCAAGAAAAAGAGTCCTTGCAATCCATTCCCAACCGCAACATTTTGTCGTTCACCTGCAACCCGAGAGGATTGATTGCCGCTGGACTGGACAATGGACAGGTTGTGCTATGGCGAATCGAGGAATCGGCTAACCCTTGGAAAACCTGGAGTGCGCAACCTTGATCGTAGATCTGCGAAATTTAACCACGGATTTCATGGATAGCACGGATAGGGAGTCTTTCCGATTTGCTAAGGCCAGCACGACGTTGGGAAAAAACTCGAAACGCTTTCTGCTTTTCTTATTCGTGTCATCCGCGTAATCCGTGGTTAAAAAATGGGTTCAACAAGCTCGCCTATCGCTGCCTGAGCAACACCTCGATCGGACTGCCGGTTTGAATCAATACTCCTCTTGCCGAATTGGTTGGCAAGCCATCGGGCCATCGGTCGCGAGAATCGCTCGACGCGGAAACGTTGTCTCCCAGTACTACGATTCGATCGCCCGGTTCCCAGGACTGTGTTTCCGAATCTCCAGCCCCGCGATAGTGGATGTCCCGGAAAACCAGCATCTGATCGATGGCAAGGCTACCGGATACGGCTGTAATTTCGATTGGCGGCTTCGCTTCATCGACATCTTTTGCAGAGTCCGCATCCATTGCAGGCAACACCATTCTCAGCCACTCCTGCTCTGGGCTTCCAGCGATTAGATGACCATCAACCATGGCTATCGCGATCCAAACCGACTTGTCTTCCCGTTGATATAACTCCGCATACGCCACATGATCGCCTGATTCGATCGTGACAGAACGGCCTACTAATTCGATTGCGATTTTTGGACGGCTGATCGGCGATCGCAATGCGCATTCTATTCGCCACGCATTCTCAGGAAGAGAAAGTTGAAATGCAAATCCAAAGTCGGGAACCGAGAAAACAACATGGGAATCGTGTGCGTTCACGCCCAACTTATTGTTAATAGCTCCATCCAAGTGACGATCAAATAGCAGTTTTCTAGGAATCTCTGGAGTGTCTGGAGTGTCTGCTCTGACTGAACTGGAACTTAGTATTCCATTAAACGTCTCCGCTCCCAATACCCAACGGCCTTTCGAATCAATCGATTGTTCCTTGTCATTGTCAGGACTGGTTCTGTCCCAAGCGTTCAGCAGTATCGACTGCCTAAGCGATTGCTCCATCGTTTTGCACCAGCGTTCTTGATCGACAAAAAGGTCACCTGACTCGATGGCAATGAGCTCGGACGCAAAACCGACAACTCGTTTAATCTCTCTTTTTGAATCGAGCGATTCCTGAAATACGACAACGTCTCCGCGCCGAAGTCCCGATGGGCGTGCCAGTTCCAAAGCGATGTCCCTAGATCGGGTTGTTCGAACCGAGCGAAGTGTTGCAAATAGAACTTGGTCACCCGGACGTACCCTATCAAAGAGACTGTCGCTGTCGTCGAAGTCGCTGGCAGACGCCATATCGATTATGTTGCACGATCGGCAACGAAAAGGTTGATTGCTTTTGCAAGTGTCCAAAGCAAATTCTTGAGATTGGGAGCAGTGCGGGCACGTCCACAAAAAACGGGGCCCGCGCAAAATCGGCTCCATGGAACTGCCTGCTATCAATCCGGCTCTTGGCAGCTTCCCACGGCGCAGCAACAAAATAGCTGCGAGAATGATGGCCAAACAGAGAAAAATAAACAAGCCACTCAAACTGTACATGAACCATCGACGCGGATGGCTAGACATGGCTTGACTCACTGCTTACCAATTCGATAAATCCCTTGCTCTGAGCGGACAAGGAAATCTTGATCGATCACCGAATAGGATGCGAAGATTCGACCCGGCAATTTATTTCGGGAAAGTTCCTCAGGTGTCTCGCCGATCTTTAGCACCACCGACTCACCAGCTTCGCTTTGAAAATAAACTCTGTCCCCGGATGCCGTTGGCGAAGCGGAGTAGTCTCCACCGAGTCGCTTTCGCCAAACTTCTTTGCCCGTCTGCATATCAACGCCCGTCGCAATGCCCTTATCGCTCGCCATGACGATCTGATCTTTGACGCACAGGATGGAAGGCGTGGATGGTACGCTAGTACCATACGTCCATTTGACATGGGTATCTGTCACGTCCCCTTTTCCACTGGGATCGATAGCCAAGAGTTTTGGAGTGTTGAAACCGGTGCAAACAAAAAGCGTACCCCCGCTAAAGATTGGACGTGGCACTACGGAATAGCCATCGTACCGAACCAACCACAAGACCTTGCCATCGTTGGGCGAAAGCGATTGAACGATATTGGAACCGGGTGAAATGATCTGAGAAGCACCATTGATTGTGATCAACAGAGGCGTGCAAAAAGAGAACGTCTTGTCAGCCACGACTTCCCGGTTCGTTCTCCAAGCCTCCGCTCCCGTTGCAAGATCCAATGCAAGCGTGCAAGGTGCATCTCCACCATCACAAGTGAGGACCAACTTACCGTCTGCGATGATAGGCGAACCGCCGTTGCCGTGTGTCGGCGGATAAGCGTTTTTTCGATTCTCCCAAATCTTATTTCCATCAAGATCCGTGCAGGCGGTCCCTTGATGGCCAAAATGAACATAAATCCGACTCTCCTCAATAATGGGAGTTGGGCTCGCGTGCGAATTTTTGTTGTGAATTTTCGGTGCATCTTTTGGTTGCTCGAAAATCGCCTTCGAATAGACTTCTTTTCCGTCCTTAGCATTCAGGCAAACCAATTGCAAACTTTGCCTTCCTCGCAACTCCCCGTCTGCAGCAACATCTTCTTCCGTGTTGATCGAAGAAGTGAAGTAGATTCGATCGCCGAGTGTAACAGGGGACGACCAGCCCAGCCCTTTGGTTTTGGTAAACCATCGGACATTTTCGGTCTCGCTCCAACTCACAGGCAGATCCGTTTCCTCACTCAAGCCGTTTTTCGTTGGTCCACGAAACTCTGGCCAGTCACCTGCTCTCGCAAGGAACGGCGCACAACCGACACAAATCAAACCCAACATAATACTCAAACAACGCATATCAAATCATTTCTATTTTTATTATTGTCGCCTTCCGCTCCGCGAAAGTGCGATTGAAAACGCACTTTCGCGGAGCGAAAGGCGACATAGTGCCAAACTCAAGCTGCCGCCAGATCGTCGGCACGCTCTGTCACCTTTTCGAGAATGTCCAGAAGTACTCGATCGCATTCAATCCCTTCTGCTTGGGCCTCGAAGTTGAGCAAAACGCGATGTCTCATGGCAGGCAGGAACACACGGCGGATATCTTCGAAACTGACGTTATAACGACCATCCAACAACGCGCGAACTTTCGACGCCAGAGCAATCGTCTGAGCACCGCGAGGGCTAGCGCCCCATCGAATGTATTGGTTCGTGACGTCTGGGGCTAAGCTGCCGCCAGGATGCGTTGCCAATACGAGCCTTGCGATGTAATCCTGAACATGCTTGGCCAAAACCACCTGCCGGACGAGCTGCTGCCAACGTTTGATCTCCTCACCGTCCATAACCTTATCTGGAGTGATGATGGTCCCTCGCGTCGTTCGATCGATGATCGTATTGAGTTCTTCTCGGGTGGAATAGCCCACGACGAGCTTGAACAAAAAGCGATCGAGTTGGGCTTCTGGAAGTGGATAGGTTCCTTCTTGCTCGATGGGGTTTTGCGTAGCAAGGACGAAGAAGGGCTTCTTTAATTCATAGCGATTGCCGGAGACGGTTACCGTCCCTTCCTGCATGGTTTCCAAAAGAGCCGACTGAGTTTTTGGCGTAGCCCGGTTGATTTCGTCCGCCAAGCAAATTTGGGTAAAGATGGGGCCCTTCTGAAATTGAAATTCGCGTCGCCCATCATTTTCAACAATCATGTTGGTGCCGAGGATGTCCGAAGGCATCAGGTCTGGCGTGAATTGCACACGATTGAAATCGAGCGAAAGGGTCTCCGAAAGGGTTTTGATCAGCATCGTTTTGCCGAGTCCAGGGACCCCCTCCAGCAAGCAATGGCCGCCTACAAAGACCGCCGTCAGCACACCGTTCACGATTTCATCATGACCGACGATTACTCGCCCAATTTGTTCGCGAACTGCTGCGTATCGATTGCGAAACGTTTCTGCTTGCTGTTGCATCGATTCTGCGACGTTACTCATGTAGCTTCCTAGGTTAAGTGCTAATTGTTCTTGTTGGCTTTACGTTTCGCATCCAGCAATCTAGATGTATAACTTTGTTCTTCTTCCACACCCATGCTTGGCTTTTTCGGTAACGCATCAGGGCGACTGGTCTTCGAAGCCCCAATCCCAAAGGCCTCCTCGGCAGCCGTGACGGAGGCCGCCACGTCTGGGTCTGGTTCGAATTGGGTGCTTGCCCTCTGTTTCAGAAGATCGTCACCGACGATATTCTTACTGCTTCTCAATCGGTCTAGACGGCTCTTTTGTTCTGCATCCATGGCTTTCGAATCGTCTCTACGTCGTCGAAGTCTCGCAGCCAGCATTCTTAGGGGCAAGCCTACATCCAAGGCTACGCGACGTACGAAGACATCAGCGAAAAACATCGTGGCCCCGACAAGGACGGCCAATGGCCAAATATCCTTGAGGCTCTTGGCTGGCGGTAGCCCTTTACGATATGCATCCACGTCCAGCACTTCCTTCAACGAGTCTTTTTCCAGGGAAGCCGAGAGATTTCCTGCCGCGCCACCTGCCGGCTTGCGAGCCGCCAACGATTCCAGCAATTGCATGTTGACTTGCCGAACACGATATTCGTCGGAGAATGGCATCGTCACTCCCGTGGTAATCGGTGGCTTGCCACCGCCCGGGACGATACTGAGCATGTAGCTGCCGGCTTGCTCTGGCGTCAACTCCCCAATGTATCGACCGGAAGCCTGTTGTCTCATCGCAATGTTGATGGGCTTCAAGTCTGGACCGACGGCGATTGCATTCATATCCAAAAAGTTCACGAATTTATCGTCTGCGTTCATAGCCGTGACGACGATCTGTACGCGGCCATCTTTGACGTTGGTCGCGATGTTGTATTTGGAGTCGTCATTGGAGGGACGCATGGTCCATCGCACCATTTGTGAGAAGAATTGGTCGTAGAACGGTGAGTTCACCCAATCACCAGCCCATCGATGGCCTGCGTCGGTTGTGAACACGGCGGTGCGTCCAAGCCCGTAAGTCCAGGTCGCCAAAAGCGATGCATTATCGGGCTCTGCCGGTTTGGTGGACCTCAAGGGCACTTCTACCAAAGGGCTTTCCTTGCGTTCCGTGAGCACAAATCCGCGGATGGTGGGCAGATCGCCTGTGATGCCTGAAAGAATTTCATGGGGCTGAGTAATGACGACTTGCACGCCACCTTCAGGTTCAAAAACCAACGGCCTGGCTACGCGTCGAGCCTCGCGCATGAAGATCTTTGGGAGCGCTGAAGCATTCTGTACCACATAGTAATTCCCGCCCGTTTTGTTGGCGATCCGCTTGAGTTCGTTGCTTCCCGCAGGACCGTGCGAGCCAACTGCAACCGTCGAGATCTTAATCTTGGCACTGGAGAATTGCGAAAGGATACCCGCCGAAGCAGGGGTTGGGTCCCCATCGCTGATAACGATCATATGTTTTAAAGATGCTGGGACTGTTTTCAGTCCTCTCATCGACAAATTCAAGGCCGAGTCGAAGTCGGGCATGTCACCTGGTGTCATTGCGTTCATTCGCGACTTCATCATGGACTTGTTCTCGCCTACCTTAAGAAGACCAGCGGCCCCGGTCCCCCAAAGCCACTTATCACCCGACATGTCGTATTGAACAACACCGCAATAGTCACTTGGCCCCAAGGCTTCTAATGCCGCCTTGGCAATCATTTTCTGCCAGTGGTTCCCCTCGGGTATTTCGCATGCATGCATCACCATCGCAAGCGCACCCACCGCCTCTACCTTACTGTTCTTAATGGCAAAATTAACCGGCATCGCTTTTTCTAGCGTGGTGTTGGTCCACCCACCTGCGCCAAACGCCTCAGGACCACCCAACATCAGAATTCCCATTCCGAATTGCTGAGCACTTTGGACAAGCATGTCGATTTGATCGTCGGTGAAGGAAACGATCTGAGTCGAGTCGTCTCCGCTCGTACGCGGCGCGCCGGCTAGGATGACAGAGTCGTAGGATTGAAGTTCGACCAAACTGGAAAAGAGGTTGCGCGTATCTCGGACGTCGACATCGATATCATTCCGTCGGAGAGCGTCCACAAACCTTTGGTAATTCCCAGGCGACACCCCGTCCTCAATCAACATGACCTTTCCTTTGCCGCGCGCGTAGGTAAACGCGGTCGCACGATTGTTTTGGGTAATCGTGTCGTTGGCTGGGTCCTTGGTGGTAAACTCGGCTTCGTAAGTGTAACCGGCGGTCTCATCGATCTTGTGCGGGATCGGAATTACGTTGATATCTCGATCGAGGGTGTAGTCTCCGTCTGCCAACACTTCCGATTGATTGCCTATGCGACGAACGACTCGCAAATGCCCAGGAATGTCCATTGCGTTTCCAGCCTCGCTATAGCGGTTGATAACAACGCGAGCGTCTACCGTTTGACCTTGTCGAACAAATCCAGGTACGTCAATCTTCTCAACCAAGACCTCCGTTTGGGAATCCAAGCGAACGGGCACGACGTCAATTCCGATGCCGGTATCGCTCAACCTCTGGGCGGTCACTTCGGCGGAACCTAACGTTTGGTTGCCATCGGTCAAGATTACGATGCGTTTAGCGGAGTCTTCCAGGAAACTGGCTTGAGCGAGTTTGAGCGCACTTTCCAAATTCGTTGCATCCGACTTGCCAAAAAACGACTCGGGTCGATTGATATTGGGTAGGTCCTCGTCGAACGGCGGGATTTCGATGGCGGCCTCACGACCAAAAACGATTAGCCCCGCTCTGTCCTGCCGTTCCGAATGACGGTGAGCTTTGACGCTTTGAATGGCGTATTCAAACATCAGTTGACGCTTGGCGACCGGAATCGAATCGCTTTGGTCCAATAAATAGATAACCGTCAGTTTCTCGCTGGACCATATCCACTGAATTCCAGCAATTGCGAAAATGACCAGCAACATCACTGCCGTCCGCAGTGCAATCGCAATAGATCGACGCCAGGGCCCAAGACCAGCCAAGGACTTCAGCCCAAGCCACCAAACGAGAGGTATCAGCGACAAAAGCAGCAAATACCAAGGGTATTGAAAACCAATTTCAATTCGGCCCATAGTGAGTTGCCTTGAATGAGTTTGTGTTGAGGCGAAAAAGCGGCTGGCGTGTTAGTTGACCACCGTCTGGCGAGGGTAGCTACGCTTGACAGAGCGTGGGTGGTATCTTTACTTGTTGTCCATCGCCTCGATCGCATTGCATTATGGTCGATTCACAAGCCTGTTGGCCAGACGGCATGCTTAGATTTTTCGCAAAACACCACGAACTTGAGCTTGTGATGCAAATAAATGGGATTGAAATCGAAGATACGTTCGCTGAAGCCTTTGATATGACAGGCACTCGCGTCATTATTACGGCCGCCGAGCCGTCTTGGGCGCGGCGAGCCGCCGAGGCCATGACGGGCTTCGCGACGAGCGTCATTGGCTGTGGCGTCGAAGCTGCGGTGGAACGATTCCTTGAATCGGACGAGACTCCGGACGGTCGTCCTGGAGTTGCAATCTTGCTTTTTAGCGTTTCTGGCGGCG
>JBBRJI010000113.1:0-11590 GCA_038219625.1 Pirellulales bacterium
ATCGATGACCCACAAGCCTTGATCGAATTCGATCCGCTAGTTGGTTGGTTCCGATGCAAAGCGGTTCCACCGAACAAGGCCTTCACGTTCACTCTAGTAAACCTGCGCCTCGATCCGTTGTCCAACGGCAGGGAACTGAAGCTACTACCCGACTTGATACGGAGCGTCCGGCAAGACGGCAGGTCCGAAGACGACATCATTCTGATCGGCAATTTTGGCTACTCGGATAGCGAGTTGAGTTCGCTTCAAAACATCGGCATGCTGTTCGCGTTAGAGGGGATACCGACCACGGTTACGGGTGAAGCCATGCTCGACAACATCATGTTCCCTGCCCGTGCAACCGACGAATTCACAGGTCGCTCAGGCGTCGTTGATTTTTTGCGGCAATTGAACCTATCGATCGACCAAGCGTTTCAGATCAGCACGCACATGCCGATCTGGGCAGAGTTCTTTGCCGTCGAAGGTGGAAGCCCCGGCTACACGGGCTCTCGTTAATCCCAATACCGTTCAATGAAGCCCGGGGAGGTCTAAAAACCGCAGATCGGACCAACCAAACAGACCTCCCCGGAACGCCGGATGAGCCAAGAATTCAGTGGGATTAAATCAGGACAAAATCATCGTTGGTAAAATCATGAAGAGAGTGGCAGTCGGATTATTGAAACAGTTACGATTGAGGACCTCCCCACTTTGCCGGATGAGCCTAGAAAAGTTAGCTTAGAGACGCAACGGCGGAGCAGAGTGGTTCGCAGATGCGTTTCTCGCGGGGCATTCGACTATTTAAGAGCCTCGACAAGTTCTGTTAGGTCTTTTACTACGTAATCCATGATGAACCTAAATTGTTCGGTCGTTGATGTGCGGGACCAATCTACGCAAAGTGAACAAGCGACTTGCCCAAATTGTCCCCGTCGAACAGACCAATGAAAGCACCGGGTGCGTTTTCTAGGCCTTCGGTAACGGTTTCTTCCCAGATCATCTGGCCGGACTTGATCTGTGGTGAAACGTCCTTGATGAACGAATGGAGGTCATCCATGTGATCGCGAACGATGAAGCCCTGCATCCGTAGACGCTTGCTAATGATCTTGAATAGATTGCGTGGTGCCGCTGGGGGCTGCGTGGCATTGTAGGTCGAGATCATTCCGCAGCACACGATGCAACCAAAATCGTTCATGTGATCAATGGCCGCTTCGAGATGGTCGCTGCCGACGTTGTCGAAGTAAACGTTGATGCCGCCCGGTGCGTGTATACCAAGTTCTTCGGTGAGATTGTCAGTGGTCTTGTAATTGATCACCGCGTCGACGCCGGCTTTCTCCTTGAGCCACTTGATCTTCTCGTCCTTACCAGCACTGCCGATGACCTTGCAATCGTTCGCCTTGGCAATCTGGCAAACCATCGAACCGACGGCCCCGGACGCAGCCGACACGAACACGGTGCTGCCGGGACGCAATTTTGCGATGCGTTTGAGTCCGACCCACGCGGTCATGCCCGTCATGCCGAGTGCACCCAGGTAAGCCTGAATCGGAGCGAGTTCGGGATCAAGCTTCTGCACGCCTTCGCCGTCGGACTTCCAGTATTCCCGCCAACCTAGATTTCCGAGAACTTGATCGCCCAGTTCAAAATCTTTGTTATTCGATTCGATGACTTCGCCGATGCAGCCACCTTCCAGCGGTTCACCGATCGCGAACGCGGGCACGTAGCTGTCGCCTTCCTTCATGCGACCTCGCATGTAAGGATCGACCGACATCCATTGATTGCGGACGAGAATTTCGCCGTCTCTGATTGGTGACAATTTAACGGTCACCAGCGAGAAGTTGTCTTTCGTCGGAACCCCGTCAGGTCGCGACGAAAGTTCAATCTGTTGGCTTTGAAGAGCCTGAGAGGTTTTGGTGCTCATTTCGTTTCCTTCGGCCCGAGATGGATCGCTGTGCCGCTATTGGTAAATCGCTTGACTGAGCGTTTCCGATTCCGTTGGTTTAAAACCCAACAACGTTCAATTATTTGTTTAACAGTCAGCCGTAGGCGTACTCTATACCATCAACCTACGCCTACGGCTGACGGTTAAACGAAATTTTTGCGAAATTGGGCTTCATCGAACAGTATTGGTTTAAAACCTTCGACGTCGAGGTCGGTGTCGAAACTGGGTTCTGCGAATGTCATGACGGTTCCCTAAATTGTTTGTGGTTTGCCTACCTTAGTACTTTGTTTTAGCTATTTCCCAGACCAGCCGGTTTGAAGTGAGTGATTTCCATTCACATTGGCAGGTCGTTTGATCGGTTTCCAACCAATGGCCAACACGAAGTCGACAGCACGATCGACCACCTCGTGGGGGCCGGTGGTTTGCCGGGCTGCAACAAAACGTTCGAGATTAAAATGCCGACGGCTGTCGTTACCTCGATTCACGAAGTTGACGAGGAGAATTCGAACAAGGAACGCATGGCCACTGGGTGACATTGATGGCAAACGCTGTGCCAACAGCCAGCGGCACAGCGAAACCAAGCTTGAAGGACAAAAACGTTGGCGCATCATTTGCACCGTTGTATCAAAGAGTTGGCGAACCAATCTGCAAGACGGCCCAAGTCGGACTCGGAAAAACAAATATGAACGATCAACAATTATTCGACGCTGCCTACAGCCGGACCGAACCGGCGTATGGCAATCGACCTTCCTCGCCATTAGCGGCGTTTCTAAATCAAACCGGCCATCAAGGCATCGCGTTTGATCTCGGAGCAGGCGCTGGACGGGACTCGATGGCAATGGCTGCGGCGGGATACCGTGTTCATTGCTTTGATTTGTCAGCAATTGGACTGACGCGAATCGAACAGCAAGCCGATAAAAGCGGGTTTGCGAAAAACATCAAAACGCATCAAACCGATGTTCGCGACATCGAATTTCCCAGCGAGGGAATTGATCTAATAGTCGCCACGACAGTTCTCGATCATTTGCCAGAATCAGACGCACAAAAAGTTTGGGGACGGATGCTGGCCGGACTCAACCATCAGGGTGTTCTGTATGTCGAAGTCCACACGGTGGATGACCCTGGTTGTGCGGAATGTCCGCAAAAATTCCAAGACGCACCTGTCAGTGAAACTGCCGATGCCGTGGAGACCTATTTCCAGCCAAACCAGTTGGCCAATTGGGCTTTGCGAAAGGACGCTGGACTGAGAATCCTGCATTACGAAGAGCGATTGGAATGGGACAAAACGCATGGCCCAGAACATCTGCACGGCAAAGCAATTTTGCTGGCCGAACGTCTAGGCGCCCATCGGCTGTGGCGTGGCGAGAATCCGGTGTCCAAATGAGCACAACCAAGGAAATCAAAATGAGAAGATGTTCAGCAACCGGAGGCGGAGGGCGCGACATGATGGGTTCATGCGGTGCCTCACGTCCGATGCGGAAAAAGAAATGCGAGATCATCGCGAACACAACTCCGATGAGATTGAACTCCCGCCGCACTAGTCAAGGGGTTCTTCGAGGGTTGGAAGCACTCGCCCGGTCACCGGAAGAACATGCTGGATGCGGATGTCACCCACACCGGCGTGGCGGTCGCACGAGGCGAGGAGACCGGCTACTACTACGCCGTGCAGATGTTCGGCCGCTCCAAGTCGCAGGCCTTCGAGTTCAAGATCACGAATCAGTCGGACGCCACGGTCGAATACAAGATCGGTGACCGAACCCTCCCACTCCCGCCCGGTCTCATCCGCACACACCAACTCTGTCGGTCGTCGGAGGTGACATTCCGGTGGCCAGGTGCCGAAGGCGAAGCCCGAGTGGCGCAGCCGAGCAAAGGCGACCGCTTCGTCGTCCTAAAAGAGCAAGAATCCTTTCGGCTCAAGAAGGAATAAGCCCAACAGTGATTTTTTCATTTGATCCCAGGGCTTACCAGCCCTGAATGACTAACGTCCATGCTGGTCCAGTCCCGAATGTTGGGATTGGACGACGTGGCGCAGGCGGCCTGCTTACAGAAAGAGAGTTTTCCAGTGCGGCGATCAGCTTTCCTGTACGGCCTTGTTTTGCGGGCGTCGCTGCTCGGGCTCCTGTGGTGGGGAGCGCAGGCCTCGACAGTCGTGGGACAGCAACCGGAGGGCAATGGCGGCTCGCAGAAGCAACCGGCCCCCAACATGGAAGAGCTTTACCCCGCGCCGGCGATGGTGGATGTACCGCCGGTCGCGCGCGACGTGGAGATACGCGAGCGACTCCAGAGCGTCTTGGAAGCCACCGGTTGGTTCACCGATCCGCAAGTCCAGGTTAAGGAAGGGGTCGTCTTCCTCAACGGGCGAACGGACTCGGACGAACTCAAGAAGTGGGCCGGTGACCTGGCGCGCAACACCCAGGACGTCGTCGCCGTGGCCAACCGGATGGAGGTGTCCCAGCCGTCCCCGTGGGACTTCACCGCGGCGTGGGGCGGGCTGTTGGGGTTGTGGCGCGACTTCATCCGCTTCCTCCCCTTCTTCGTCTTCGGGTTGTTCATCCTGGCCCTGTCGGCGGGGGCCGGCTGGCTGGCGATACGGGGCACGCGAGCGTTCCTCCGCCGGCGGGTCCAGGCAAAGCTACTGCGAGGCGTTCTCGCCTACGGGGTGGGCTTCTTCGTGTTCCTTGCCGGCACCTACGTCGTACTGAGGGTATCCGGCCTGGCTCAGTTGGCCCTGACGGTGGTCGGCGGAACCGGCCTGGTCGGACTCGCCGTCGGTATCGCCTTCCGCGACATCACGGAGAACTTCCTGGCAAGCATTTTCCTCAGCATGCAGCGCCCATTCGGAACAGGCGACCTGATCGAGGTCTCCGGTGTGACGGGATACGTGCAGCAATTGAACATACGAACCACGATAGTCATGACCCTCGACGGCAACCTCGTGCAGGTCCCCAACGCCTTGGTCTATAAGAGCACCCTACGCAACTTCACCGCCAACCCCAACCGGCGTGAAAACTTCGTCGTGGGCATCGGCTACGACGACCCCATCGACGCAGCCCAGGAGATCGCCCGGCAGGTGCTGGCGGACCACCCGGCCGTCCTGACCGAACCGGAGCCCTGGGTGCTGGCAGACGGGTTCGGTTCGGCAACCATCAATCTGCGGATCTACTTCTGGCTGGACGGTCGGGAACACAGTTGGCTGAAGGTGCGGTCCTCGGTGATCCGCCTCGTGAAACGCGCCTTCCAACAGCACGGCATCTCGATGCCAGATGAAGCCCGGGAAGTCGTCTTCCCGAAAGGCATTCCCGTCACGCTGCTCGACGGGAAGTTGGACCTCGTTGCGGCGACCGAGCCGCCGGAACGGCCCGGCACCCCGCCGAGCTCGGAGGACAGTGCAGTGTCCACGAAGGCCGAGGCCGGGCTGTCCAGCGAGGCCGCAGTCATCGAAGAACAGGCCCGCCGGGCCAAGCCGTTGGACGAGGGGGAGAACCTCCTGAAGAGTGCCGCCGGCCCGACATCCGCTGAGCAATGAGCTTGTCCGAGCCGGACAAACATCATGCACTACCCGTTCCGCCCGTCTTCTCAACGACGGCAGTCAGCTCTGACGAGGTAGAGAAAGCCATTACGAACACTCGAGAAGGACCGCAACCGCAGAGGCATTGTCGTCCGCTCCAGGTGTTGTAGACACCGTATCGTAGTGGGCGCCGAGCAAAACGATTTCATCTGGGCGTTTGGTTCCTGTTTGCTCGACGATCAGATTCGTGGCTTCGTCGCCTAGCGCGTCGTAATTTTCTCGGTTACTGTGATAGCCCATTTCAGCCCATTGGCCTTCGATATACCCAATGGTAGCATGAATGGTCTTTGGCCTTCTGAGTGTGCGTGCTCCGATCAACCCAGCAAGTCGATCGACATGCAGACGAAGATTCGTTTCGATTTGATTCTTGTCAATGTTCATCAGTAGGGTGGCGCGATGCGTCGGAAGCCATGGCATAGAACGACAAAGAGAAAAAGGATGTTACGCAGCAGGATAGCTATTGGGTTCACTCGCGGCGCCTTGAGCGTGCTCTTTTCAGACATTGCGACCATGCAAGTGTGTTCCGTATCATCTGAGATCATCCCATGCCCGAACAGGAATCGATAGCGATCCGGCGGCCCCAATAATCGCTTTGCACGCCGTGGTGCGACTCCTTCGTAGGGCAATCCCAAAGCATCCCCGACAGCGGTTCCTAAGATGCAGCCGATGATTGCTTTTTCGTTCGTCATTCAGATCTTCGCCCGCCTCGGTTGGATTCTCGCTCACGACTGAATCAATATCTATCGAGTTACTAACCCAGACAGCTTTCTGCGCCCAAATATCCTGCATACTCTCGATTGAACGGCACTCGGTTCGTTTTTTGTCGAACCTCAATACCGACGAGCGACTTTTGGTCGGTTGGCCGTTTAGTGTCTTCGAACTTGAGGCTGTTCACGGAAAACCATCTCATCCAGTGAACAAGGCGAGTTGCAAACAGAAGCCCTGCAATTTTGATGATAGTCCGGTCCCCCTCAGCCTAACCAATCCCCGAAACATCGGGATTGTTCATTGTTTGCCAACGTTTTTTTGGGTAGATTTCACTTCTGCGAGTTTTGATCAAGGTCACGTTTTTCGCTGGCAATCAAGGAAAGAATTTTAGGATGCCCAAACCGAGAGTGCTCGTACTGCGAGCTCCTGGCACCAATTGCGATGTGGAAACCGCTTTTGCCTTCGAAATGGCTGGTGCCGAGGCTGTTAAGCTGCACGTAAATCAGCTTATCGAACAGCCCGATTTGGCAGCTTCCTTCCAAATCCTTTGTTTTCCTGGCGGTTTTAGTTACGGCGACGATATCGCGGCAGGCCGCATTTTGGCCACTCAGCTCCATACTTTTTTAACCGATACACTCGAGTCGTTTCGCCAGCACGATCGACTCGTGCTCGGTATTTGCAATGGTTTTCAAATCATGATGCGGCTGGGCATTTTTTTTGATAACCCCGAATCCGTTCAACCCGCCACCTTGACCTGGAACCGTCAAGGACGATTCGAATGTCGTTGGGTCCACTTGAAACCGGAAACCGACAATTGTGTTTTCCTTCGCGGCATTGACGAATGCTACTTGCCCACAGCGCACGCCGAGGGACGATTTCTGTTTAGGAATGAGGACGCAGAGTCGCTTTTAACGGAACAACACCAAATCGTTCTTCGTTATTCCGATGCCGATGGAACGACAGGCCGCGATCTGCTCCCCTTTCCAAGCAATCCAAACGGTTCACAGGGAAACGTTGCAGGGATTTGCGATTCAACGGGCCGCATCTTTGGCTTGATGCCCCATCCCGAACGCCATTTGTTCGCAACCCACCATCCGCAATGGACCCGCCGCGACACCCAGCCAGAGCACGGTGAAGGGCTAAAGTTTTTTGAAAATGCAGTCGCTTACTTTGGCTAACGCATGAAAGTCATTCACGATCTTAACGAGATCTATACCCAAATCGACTTCGTCCGACGGGATTCCAAACGCATTGGCGTCGTGCCAACCATGGGCGCATTGCACGAAGGACACCTGTCCCTGGTCCGACGCGCTAAACTTGACTGTGACGTTGCCATTGCCACTATCTTTGTCAACCCAACTCAATTTGGTCCAATGGAAGATCTGGCCAAATACCCACGAACGCTCGAAACAGACTTAGCATCGCTTCGCGAACTAGAGTGCGATTTCGTCTTTGTGCCGCCTTCCGATCGAGTCTACTGCCGTGACCACTCCACGTTCGTTGAGCCCCCCTCCGTTGGTCGACGATGGGAAGGAGAATTGCGACCGGGGCATTTCCGCGGAGTTGCGACGATTGTTTTGAAATTATTTCAATTGATCCCGGCGCATGTGGCTTACTTTGGTCGCAAGGATTACCAACAGGTGGCGGTCATTCGGGCTATGGTCGACGATTTGAATGTACCGATCCGTGTTGAAGCATGCGAAACCGTTCGGGAGCCAGATGGGCTTGCTATGAGTAGCCGCAATCGGTATCTCTCCTCGGAGGATCGGGTCCGCGCTTTAGGCCTTTGGCTAGCTTTGCACCGGGCCCAAATCAGTTTGGCGGCTGGTGAAATCACGGGCGCTAGGTTGGAGGAGGAAATGCGGATGGAATTGAACAAGGCTCCTGTTGACACCATTGACTACGCTGCCATTGTGCACCCAGATACGATGGAACCGATGGAGCAAGTGGGGGAGAGTGCTGTTGCAATCATAGCGGCACGAGTTGGAAACACTCGCTTGATCGACAACATGACAATTATGGCAAATGAATCTGGTCCCTCTGGGAGATCCGAATAGTGCGTCCGACGCTCTTTTATATACCGCATGAATTCTTGGGTATTCCAGTCCTTGGGTTTGGATGGGTTCTCGCTGCGATCATTCTGTTTGCAATTGTGATCATCGCAACTTCGTACAAAAAAAAGAGCTTTTTGAAGGTGCTCGAGGAGCAAGGTGTGGTTTGGGGAGTGGCAGCCCTTATCGTTGTCTTCTTGCTGCCGCAAATCGAAACACGCATTCCCGATGGAACGCCCACCCCCTGGATCGCTGGTTTACCGATACGCGGTTATGGTGTCATGTTGATGCTGGGAGTGGTGAGTGCGATGGCGATCGCGATGTTCCAGTGCGAGAAAGCGGGCTTGTCACGAGAGTCATTCTTTTCGTTGGCGACTTGGACGGTCGTGGCCGGCATGTTGGGTGCTCGCGTGTTCTATGTTGTTCAAAAGTGGAGTGAGCTCGGCGACTCGCTCCAAGATAAGTTATGGAAAGCGTTGCAGGTGACCGAGGGTGGGCTGGTTGTGTACGGCAGCGTCATCGGTGGCTTGATCGCGATAGCGCTATGGAGTCGCAGGAATCGATTTTCGTTGCTCTTGATTGCGGACTGCGTTACGCCAGCCTTTTTTATTGGACTCGCATTTGGTCGCATTGGCTGTCTGTTCAATGGGTGCTGCTATGGCGGATTGTGTGAGACCTCGCTGCCCTCGATCACGTTCCCATCGGGTTCACCCGCCTACATGGACCAAATGGAATCGGGCAAGCTATTCGGTTTGGAGACCGAGAGCAGACCGACTCCAGCAGATCCACAAACCATAGTTCAAGTAAAACCCGACAGTTGGGCTTCGGCCAATAAGATTCAGTTGGGACAAAAAATCGTTTCAATCACAGAGCAAATGGTGGATGGTCCCAACCGCAGCAATTCCGTTGCTGCACCCGCCTATGAAGCCACCGTTCAAATTGACAATCGCCAATTCCAGATTGCCGCTGGCTCACTCCCAAGACGTTCGATGCCAGTCCATCCATCTCAAATTTATGCGGCGGTGAGTGGTCTAATTCTATGTGGTTGGACACTTCTATTTTCCACCTTCGCAAAACGAACCGGAGTTGTCATCGGGGTTGGACTGATTGCATACGGAGTGCAGCGAATCATCGAAGAAATCATCCGTGTCGACGAAGCTGGCCAGTTCGGTACATCGCTAAGCATCGCGCAATGGATCAGCATGGGCGGAATCGTATTAGGGTTGGGGATAGTGATCTGTGTACGAGCGAAGCCCTTCGCTCGTACTAGCTAGTTTTTAAATTGTAGTAGGTTCAGGTCTGAGCGAGGGCCTCGCTCAGCTACATCAAAGAACGAATGTCATGTAAATTGTTCGCGTACTTATCAAAGCCGCCATTCAATCGAAATGGAGTTCGTTGGCAATGGTGTTGTCCACAAGCAAATGGCACTTTCGCAGCAGAGTTTCTTTGCGAGCAAGCAGTAGATTTGCCAAGTCCTTATCGACTATGGCTTTGTCCGATTTAAGCGTTTTTTCAAAGTTAGAAATTCCTGCTAGCTGCTCTCTGTATTCCAGCAACTCGTGTGATTTGCCGTCTGTGGATGATTTTCGCGTCCAAGGCAAACCGTCAGGGAGGATATCACGACTGGAGGATTCCTCCATGAGTTCCCTCGGAATCCCTACAACGAAGCGGGAGTTTTCTAGCCAACTTAAGCCTTGCAGATTGACAGCATGTGTCCGCAATAGAGGGCGCATTGATGCGCCGACGCGAGATGAGTTCTCGCGAGCCGAGATGACCTGCTTGGTCAGTTGACTTTCTTGGTCGTCCAACTTTCTTAGCTCACCATTTGTCTCATCGAGCTTTTTTCGAACGGAATTGGTTTGTTGGGTAACCAGATCGAGATTCCGCTTCGCACTCTCACATGGTGGCGTAACTCGCTTTAAATTTTCTTCTGCTTGACGGAGTGCGTTTTTGAGTCGGCCAACCTCGGCGACAACGGGCGAAGTTCCTTCAAACTCAAAATCAGAAGTGACCTCCGCTCGGTTTTGAGCGGCGCTGGTTTGTTCGGATATGTAGGCATCGTAGATTCGTTTTGCTGCTTCCAAGGCTGCAGTCGTATTCGATAGTTCGCGAGACGCCGATTCATAAAGTCTGCTTGGCTCCCGCAAAGCATCTGAAGCGCATGTGCGTTGAAATTCCGAATCTTTGAACTCAGCTTGCAAATTGTGCAACTGCTTGTCGAGACCATCACGCTGAACTGGAATGGCCTGAAGTTCTCCGAGTTTGCCACACACCATTTCGAGCTGGCCATGGAATTCTTCCACGATTTTCGCAAGCTTTGGAAAATGCTCTGTGACCCCTTTGAGTTGATCGGAACGCGAAATCAACGTCCGGTACCCGGGGTCATTGCGCATCAATTCGCCGTGAATCAAGGTTGCGAGTTGATTTAGTGATGATGATCGCAGGTCCTCTTTGTCACGAATTTCGTCCTCCAACAACTTCACTTCGCCTCGGGCCGTTTTTAAATCAGCATCGCGCTGCGACCTGTCCTGCTTGTCGCCAAAAATCGCTTCCGAAAACGCATTAATTTCGACGCGCACCGATTCCGTGAATAATCGAGCGGAGGTTATTTCCAGTCCTAGTTCGCTTAACAATTTCCCGTAAACTCGAATATCTTCGATCGATTCGTGTCGATGCAAATCATCACGCCACGCTTGCGACCTAATGCCCATGCGACGAGACGAAGAGGGTACTATTCCTTCCTTGAGCATCTGTGCACGGGCGATTACGAAGTTATCGGCAAGGACTTCTGCTTTCTGCTCGTCAACGGATCCGCGATGTTTTAGCTCTTGCTTTCGCGTTTCGGTGAAAGGTAGCTTACGCTTAAACCAACCGATCACTCCGGACTGCTGCGATTTGAACGCGTCATATTCGGCAGCAAATGAATCGAGTTCCGAACTATCGCGGGCTCTCTCTAGTTCGATCCTGCGAATGGCTTCGTCAATCGACGCGGCAAGCGTTAACGGCTCACTCGTAGCGTTGGCTTCCTCCGCCATTTGCGAAAAGACTTGTTGCAATTCGCGATAGCTAGTCGCTTGCTCCAAAATTGCCAGCCAGCTTTTGTCGGTCATGATTCAGGTTCGCGTTCAGATAGAAAACCAAGGAAGTTTTTTCCATTGTATCGAATCGAATCGCGTTGCGGCCAAGGGGAGGCCTCCGAAATGGGTTTGACGTGGGTTATTAAAAAACTGGTATTGCGATCGAATTTAGGAAATAATTCCACTTCCGTTTTTGTTCCTCGCAAATTTTGCAGGTCCATATCGACACAGGTTTGGCTACCGTCGGTTTTCAACCGGCGGGGCCATATCTGAC
>JBBRJI010000114.1:0-11585 GCA_038219625.1 Pirellulales bacterium
ACGGCATGATCTCGCTGAGCAAACGCAAAGCGGAAAAGATCTTGGAGTGGGAAAAGATGATGTCCGAGGTCAGCGAAGGTCAAGTCGTGACCGGGACTGTCACTCGCAAAATCAAAGGCGGTTTGCTGGTAGATATCGGCGTGAACGTTTTCTTGCCGGCCAGCCAAGTCGATATCCGACGCCCCAACGACATCGGCGATTACATCGGCCGCACGGTGCAGTGCGAAGTGCTCAAGATCGACGAAGCGCGGCGGAACATCGTCGTCAGCCGCCGCTCGCTCATCGAACGCCAGCGCGAAGAAGATCGCGAATCGCTGCTGAAGGATCTCGAAGTCGGCCAGACCCGCAAGGGCATCGTCAAGAACATCGCCGAGTTCGGCGCGTTCGTCGACCTGGGTGGCATCGACGGCCTATTGCACATCACCGACATGAGTTGGGAACGCATCGGTCACCCGAGCGAGATGGTCTCCATCGATCAAGAGATCGAAGTCAAGATCCTGCAAATCGACCGCGAAAAGCAGAAGATCGCTTTGGGTCTGAAGCAAAAGCAAAACAACCCTTGGACCAACATCGCCGAAAAGTATCCAGTCGGCACGACGATCCCGGGCGAAGTTGTCAATGTCATGAGTTACGGTGCGTTCGTGAAACTCGAACCAGGCATCGAAGGGCTTGTTCACATCAGCGAAATGTCATGGACTCGCCGAATCAACCATCCAAGCGAAATGGTCCAAATCGGCGACAAGATCGACGTCAAGATCCTGGGCGTCGATGCCCAAGGTCAACAGCTTTCTCTCGGTATCAAGCAGACGCAATCCAACCCCTGGGATGTCGTCATGGAAAAGTACCCAGAAAACGCTCAGGTCACGGGCAAGGTTCGCAATCTCACCAACTACGGTGCGTTCATCGAACTCGAGGAAGGGATCGATGGTCTTCTCCACGTCTCGGACATGTCCTGGACTCGCAAAATCAGTCATCCAAGCGAATTGCTCACCAAGGGGCAACAAGTCCGCTGCCGGGTTTTGAGCGTCGACCAAACACGTCGCCGTATCGCTTTGGGTCTCAAACAACTTGATGACGATCCATGGAATACGACGATTCCAGCCAAGTACCAACCAGGACAGTTGGTCAGTGGCAAAGTTACGAAGATCACCAACTTTGGTGTCTTTGTTGGACTTGAGGATTCCCTCGAAGGCCTGCTGCATATCTCGGAATTAGCCGATCACAAGGTTGAGAACCCAGAAGATATCGTCAAGGTCGGCGATGAGATCGAAGTCAAGGTATTGCGTGTCGACAGCGAAGAACGCAAGATCGGCCTATCACGCAAACGCGTTGATTGGTCCGAAGAGCAATACTTGGCTGAAGCTGAGAAGGAAAAAGAGCAAGCTCAGCAGCCTAAGTCCGACAAGCCGCAAATGGAACTCAAGGGCGGTCTGGGCAGTGAAGGTCTTCTTATCCAGACACCTCCGGCTTAAAGAGTCAGTCCTACTCAAGCGATTTAGTTCGTTTGCAAAAAATCAAAAGAGGGCTGGTCGAAAGATCTGCCTTTTTTTGTTTGCCGGTCGAAGCCGGTGTCACAGTGTCACGGTGTCACGGTGTCACGGTGTCACGGTGTGACGGTTTCACGGTTTGACGGTTTCACGGTTTCACGGTGTCACGGTGTCACAGTGTCACGGTGTCACAGTCATTTCCGAAAGCGCCAAAAAATACGTAGTGTCGTGGCCTTTCAGGTTGGTCGGGGGCTTTTCTAGGATTGTTAAAAAACTGGGGTTGTGGAGCATTTATAGTTGCGCATCTTTTCTTCCACTTCGCTAGATTGAACAGACAGGCAAACCGATTCATTTTGCTTCCGTCGGTTTTTAACCGGCGGGGCAGCATCTGTCAGCTACGAACGCGAAAAGTTCGCAGAGTGATCGCTCTCCGTCAAACTCGTCCGGCGGAAGCAACGTCCTCGTCCTCAAACGTAGCTTCCGCCCGAATAAATCGGACGGAGAGCGGTCAGCGATGCAAACATGAAATGAATATCAGGTATTCGAGGTAGCTGTCAGATATGGCCCCGCCGGTTGGAAACCGACGGTAGCCAAACCTATGTCGATAGGTGTAATACGCCAAAACGCATCCGTCGGGGAAAAGCCCCGAACGGATGGGCTAGCAATATTGCCAAACTTCATCGATGTTCAAAACAAAAAAGTCTCGATGTAAATCAGAAAGAAAGATCGAAACTACTATTTGTCCCACAGCCTACCCCGAGTTTTTGACCACGGAGGATGCAGCGATTGATTTGTCCAGAGGTGTTTGGATTGGCGAACTACGAATGCCTAGAAAAAATCTCATCCAGAGCTGCTCGCTCCATGTCCGCATCCGTCCAAGAAAGGTCCAATGCAAGTTTCGACTCATCGAGCAGGTTTTCATTGAACCGAGAATCGTTTTCGTTCCCGCCGCTCCTTTGCCGCTGAATTTCTTGTTCTAGAAGGCTGTGGATCCAATCGATACTGCCTAGGACTAACTCACTTGGTTCACGATTCGAAGTCACGTCTTGTTCTTTCGCAGCAGGAAGCACGGATTCCGATTGGTCGGCTTGGAACACGAACGGCACTGTCGAGTTTGAGGGCGCTGAAGTTGTCGGTTCTGAATCCGTGGAAACGTCTGACTGAGTTGAAACGGAGGAGGCATAGGCAGGCGTTGCAATCGATTGCCCAGCCAAGAAGGTTTCGACTCGCTCGAAACTCCTCGCAACACTGGTTCGGGTTGCATCTTGCATGCCTACATAGTCTGCACCCGATGTAAGTTTGCCACCGGTGGGTGCATAAACCGTTGCGCGATCGACACCACCGGCGGTCGAGAACGCTTCGACATTCTCGAAGCCTCTTGCAAACGTCGAAAACCCCGGTCCAACGATCGAAGTCAAGTCGCCGCTGGTACTAAACAAGTCGTTTCCAATGGAATCGTAAAGTGCAGCGTTATCGATCCCTCCAGCCGAAGCGTAAGCGAACACACGTTCGAAGCCAGCTACGTAGTTGAAATATCCTGAACCGCCTAAACTAGTAAACTGTGGGCGGACGCTCAAGCTGTCGTCACCAACAGAGTCAAACACAAACGCCTGATCGTCCCCGCCTTGAACTGCATGCACAAAGATGCGTTCGATTTGGTCGACCGCAAACGCATAACCCACGCCCGTCAGCTCGGCTTTGTTTGGCCAACTATTTAGGCGATCGTCGGTCTCAGCGTCATACAAATAAGCGCGATCAGGCCCGCCTCCGCCGAGGAAGTGAACGTTTTCGAAATGGGTCGCACGGATACTCAGTTGCGCACTTTCGAAAGTTGAAATTCCTGGTCGTAATTCTGCCTTCTCAGACTGAGTAGAGCCGATGACCGTGAGTGTGTCATTGTGTTGATGACCATCCATGGTCAGACTGTTCGTTGTCTTGCTGTCGAATTGATACGAAATTCCAGCCACAGTCGCAACGATGCCGTTGCTGAGATCGACTTTGAAGTTGTCCGCCGAATCGGTCCCATGGATGGTAAGGGCAGTGCCTTGTTGATGGAGCAGGTTTACGACATGCACATTGCGGCTAGAAGCGTCAGGAAGTACGAACTCGATGCGTTGGCCCTCGGTAACGTTGAGATCGATGCGCCATTGTTGGTCCATAACCGTTGAGTCAATCAACGTTCCATTCGCAACCGATGGCCTTAATACTTGCAAGCTACCGGATGCTTGCGAGCCTGCGTCGACGACAACTGTTAGTAACCCGGTGTGCTCTGCCGTGAGAGAATATCTCGACGAGCCGCTGAGCGATCGCTCCAGTACATCGACCGAACCGAGATCGACGACACTGGTCGGGATTGCAGGGACAGTACCGCCGCCGCCGTCAGTTCCGCCACCACCAGATGGTGCCGCTGCAAAGGTCCAGTCCAAATAGTACGAACCAATTGAGTTTTGGTCTGCAATGCTCAGACCGATCGACTCGCCTGCCAACACGGAGAAGGACAACCGCCCGTTGGACGCTTGCAGAACAGTGTCTTGGCCACTTCGCAAAAGATGGAAGACAGCATCATCGACATAGTCGCTGCCAAGTTGAACGGAAACTGTCCCGTTTTGTGTTGGCGCAAGTCGGTAGACATCTCGGTCAGAAAGCGAATTGATCCATCCATCCGTTTGCCAACGGTTTTGAATCGTCGCTAGTTGCCCGGTCGCCAGCGAGTCGCCAGCGGTATCCGATGGGAGCAGGCTTTCGATCGCCCGGTCAAGGTCCAATGACTGATAATTTTGTTTTGTAACGCTATCCCAGATCGAGTTTGCAGTCGACTTCAAGTGTTCGTAGATCGATTGCGACGTGATATTTTGCATGCCGACCAATTCCATGGCTTCGCGGACGAGGACGCTGGCGCCGGCGATGTAAGGAGCTGCCATGCTTGTACCGCTGGCGGTTGACCAATCGTTGGAAATGCCATCCTTGCCATAGAAATAGTCGGGAACCGTGCTCTCAATGGATCGTCCAGGTGCCGCAATCGATCGGGCATCGCGTTGACTAAAATCGCTGAGTTGCCCATTTGCGTCGATACTAGAAACAGGAATGACGTATGGGCTTGCCGCAGGATAGGACAGGCCAGGTGTTTTGTATTGTTGAAAGGAATTTCCTGCGGACGCGACGACGACGATTCCATCCCGCTGCAACTGGGCAAGTTCATCCTCGAGTGTGCCCCACGAAGGCACGCTGCTGGAATTCCAAGCGGAACCTAGCGAGAGATTCACGGTGGTGATAGGATTTTCAAAACTGTTTCTATTTTCATGAACCCATTTGAGCGCGCTTTCAGTCCAAGCCAATTCCCCTTTTCCCGCATCGTTGAAAACCCGCAACGACACCAGGTCGACGTTGGGGGCGACCCCTAAATGCACGCCGTCATTGGCTCCAATGATTCCAGCGACATGCGTACCGTGAAAGCCGGCCGGTGCATCGTCATATGGCCTTGCATCATTCTCAGCAAAATCCCAACCACCGACTACTTTGTATCCCGGTCCATATCCTTTGCCCAACGCCACATGATCAAACGCAATTCCACTATCGATAACTGCGACGGTCTGGCCCTTACCAGTCAAACCGAATTGCGAATGCACTTGATTCCACCCCGTTTGCGAATGTGCTTCGCTCAGATGTTGTTCGATGCCGGGGGCTATGTTGGGATCGAGAGGTTGGGCGTAGACAGAATTGGAAGTGTGTTCAACGGAATGGGATAAATCGTTTACAAAGGGACTGCTGGCGGATTCCTGTGGTCCGATGCTCCAGGGCATCCAGGGCATCGACGACAAGGCTAATCTGCGTTCGCATTGCTCCCAAAATGGGCGGTAAGCCCAGGCAGATTCCATTTTTGCTTGGTCGCGTTTTAGCGGTAACAGAAAATCTGCCGTTCCGGATTGCTTTGGCGATCGAGTCGGATTCATTCGATGAAAACCTGGATTTGAAAAGTTTTGAAGACCAATTAGGCGAACGGCAGGCTGAAAACTACCAAATGCATCTACCCTCTCCGACCTTTCAGGCCGACTCTCCCAAGGGGAGAGTTACTTCACCCTCCCTCCGGGAGGGTCGAGCGAAGCGAGGGGAGGGTAGAACTCAGTCTGCCGCTCGCCTCAAAGCTAGGTCACTGCCACGATTCTCAACAAAATACCAGTTGTGAAGCAACCGCTCTCGCCTGATGTTTGCTAGCGTAATCGATTCGATCGTTACAATAGGCGTTTTGCACAAGAGATTCCGGTTCGTTGAACCGGTCTGAATTCTAAATCCTTCGTCTGCCGAAAGAAGTCAGTACAGTTGTTGCGGTCTGCTTCAACTCAAATTCCCCATGCAAAAATTGGGAATAAGAGTTAAGTTGGCTAATCAGCTTCAATTTCTTCAGCGGAAACGGTCTGTCGCACGGAAGCGAACGGGTCGATTCTGCACTCAATGGGGAAATGGTTTTAGCCGCTGGGAGCTGGAACAATGCATGGATGCAGAAGTCCGGTTCCAAACGCGGCCATTTTGATCTTTTTTAGCCAAATCATAAAACGCGCTCGCACCGGAGAATTCGAATCATGGCTCGGTTGAGTTGGGTACAACGTCTCTACTGGCGCTACTTCTCCAAACCCGTAAGCGAACGGGCTCTGTTCCTCCACGTTATCGAGAATCCCTTTGCATCGATTCTTGAAATCGGCCTAGGATCGGGGGAGCGGATCAAGCAAGTTTTGCCTTTGTGCACCTTACCAGAGGGTGTCTCGCAGATTCGGTATGTCGGCGTAGACGCCTTCGAGTCGGCAGCCGCTGGCGTGCCGCACATGAACCTAAAAGCGGCACATCGCATGCTGGCCGAGTTTGGCGTGAAAGCACACTTAATTCCAGGCGACCCGACCAATGCTCTGGCACGTGTCGCACACACGGTCTTGCCAAGCGACTTGATCATTATCGACGGTTGCTGGGGCGTCGATAGTCAGCAGGGACGGGCCATCACGGATTGGTTGCCAAGGCTGTGCCATTCCAAGTCAACCATTTTTGCAGCGCCGGTACAGGGTGGAATGTTGCAAAAGGTCGCATTACCAACTACGGCCGTTGAACAATCCGTACTCAAGCGCGCGGGCTAAGTAAACAAAGAATTACGGTTGGGGACCTCTGCTCTAGAGTTATGGTAAGCATCCCCCGAGTAAACTCGGGGGCATTAGCTTGCCGGGGTTTATTCCGGCCAATTTCCCTGATTGAAATCGCGTGGTTGAATCTTCTTGGGATCGATCACAACGTGCTTAATCCTCTTGCGATTCCAAGTGTAGGTGACATGTACCAAACCGTCGCGAGTTTGGATGACGGCGGGATAGCTAAATTCCCCTTTGGGTGTATCCTCAAGCTTCAAAGCAGCCTGCCAAGTAGATCCATCTTTGGAAATGGCAAGGTTTAAGGGCGAACGCTCTCCCCAGCTATCTTGTTTTCCTGAGACATGATTGTAAACCAATAAATGACGCGAATCGACAAGTGTAACCGCATCCACGCCTGAATTTGGGTTAGGCAGTGAGCTCGCATGCATCTCTCCCCAAGTTATCCCACCATCTTGGGATCGTATTTCGAAAACCCTTTTTTGTTTCGTGCGCCCGACCGCTATAAGCTCTTTCTCTGACAATTTAAGCAGGCTCGGCTGGATGGCACCAAAGGATTTGCCATCGTTGAGCGACATTGTTCGCTGCCATGTCAATCCTTGGTCCGAGGTAAGTTCCATGTGAACTTGCCACAAATCCGTGCCTGGCGCCTCGGTGCTGCTGGGACAAATGATGACACCATCTGCTAGTTCAATGGGTTTATTCTTGATCGGTCCGAGGATCCCTTCGGGCAGTCGACGTGGTACTGTCCAAGTCTTTCCACTGTCGTTTGAAGAGGAAAGGAGCCCCCACCACGTTTGCGGGTTCGGACCGACTTTATAAAATAGAAGCAAGGGCCCATTCTTGGGTTGAAACAAGACGGGGTTCCAAGCCGGATGGCGCACGAGTGTTCCATCGATCTTTTGGTATTGAACTCCGTTCGCGACTTCGACTGGAGCAGTCCACGCTTGGTTAACTTTTCGCGAGACCCAAATGCCGACATCGGGATGCTTTTCTCTGGTGCCTCCAAACCAAGCGGATACGAGCGTGCCATCCGCTGCCTCTACGATGGTCGAGGCGTGGCAACTTGGAAACGGTGCTTTCTCGTAGAGGAATTCCGTCTGAAGGATAGGCGCCTCTTGCCCCCAGGTGAAACTTGCTTGAAGAAGTACGAACAGCCAATAACCGGCTTTGAAACAACAATTCCTATTTGAGTACCATGGATGTGCTGTCAATTTCTGTAACTCCAAATTTGAGAGGTGGAATTTAGAATACGTGTTCAAGATCGAAACAGTCAATTACTGTAACTGTATCTCAATCGAATCGGTATTTCTAGCATGCTACCAAAGGGTAAAAAAAGGGCCGAGGTGCGTTCGTCGAAAAATGCCAGCAGGTCACTTCAGGACCGTAAGACCACCATTTCATTGAACACGCGTCTGCCGCCCCCCTGGACATTGAGCTAGAATAGTTCAAATGAACGATAATCCAGCAGAAAAACCGATGAACAACTCTATTTGGCCCGACGGTGAGGTCACCGCCGAACTTCTCAATAATGTCCGGGACGGTCAAGCTGTGGCCGTCGAGGAACTCATGGATCGGCATCGTAATTCGCTTCGCCGCATGATCCAGTTGCGTTTGGACCAACGGCTCATGCAGCGAATGGACGTTAGCGATGTAATTCAAGACGTTTTGATTGAGGCAAACCGGCGTCTCTCCGACTATTTGAAAAATCCGGTCATCCCCTTCCATCTTTGGATCCGCCAAATTGCCAAAGATCGTATCATTGATGCTCATCGGCGACATAGGGTTTCGGCCAAGCGGAGTATCGATCGAGAGCAACCGCAACCTGGAAAAGGACCCTTCGATCAATCCACGATTGAATTGGCCAATCAGTTTCGTGATCAAGCCCTCACGCCGGCTGCTGCTGCGACGCAACGAGAATTGGCTTCGCAAATTGAGTCTGCGGTACAAATGCTACGCGACAATGATCGTGAAATCATTTTGATGCGCCACTACGAACAACTTGACAATCAAGAAATAGCGCAATCCCTTGGCTTGACCGAACCTGCAGCCAGTATGCGGTATTTGAGAGCTCTAAAACGATTGCGGGAGATCATAGAAGGTATGCCAGCTCTGCAAAAGGACCTGGAAGAATGAGTGCGGCTGATGATGATTCGGACGAACCCGAGTCGGAATCCGAGGCCAAATTAGCCATCATCGTTAGCCAATTGACGGATCGCATGCAACGTGGAGAGCCCATCGATATCCATGCGGTTTGCCATCTGCATCCGGAACATGCATCGGACTTAATGTTCTTGTGGGGAACTGTGCTGGTAACCGATGCTGTCGGAGGGGCGGAGGCAAGACTTATCGAGCAGTCCGAGCCGAAGTCCGATTCGGGGCAGTGGCAAATGAGTTTGCCTTGCACTTTAGGGGATTATCAACTGATCGAGGTGGTCGGGCGAGGGGGCATGGGAATCGTCTATCGAGCAAACCAGATCAGTCTCAACCGCGAAGTAGCGGTCAAGATGATCCTTGGGGATCGGTTGGCCTCTCCGATTGAGCGGCAACGCTTCTTCGCAGAAGCCAGAGCGACCGCCAAACTCGAGCATGTTGGAATCGTACCCGTCTTTGACGTGGGTGAGTTTGACGGACGCCCATTCTTTGCGATGAAGTTTATCAAAGGTCGGACCTTATCCGACTTGATGGCCAACGAGGGTGTGTCGCATAGACAAGCCGCCACCTATTTGGAACAGATCTGTCGAGCCGTCCATTTTGCCCATAAGGCAGGAGTGGTGCATCGCGACATTAAGCCCTCCAACATTCTGATCGATGAACTTGGTAGTGCGAAACTCACGGATTTCGGGTTGGCTAAACAAGCCGATGGCAGTGAGACCTCCTTGACCCGTACCGGTGTCGTTCTTGGGACGCCTACTTACATGAGCCCTGAGCAAGCAAGTGGACGGATGGGAAAGATTGGACCGGCTTCGGATATTTATAGTTTAGGAACGGTGCTTTATCATGCTCTGACAGGGCGTCCTCCGCACATCGCTCAGTCACCGGTCGATCTTCTCTTGAAGATTCTTGAACAAGATCCGCCTCTTCCGAGAATGATTGAACCCAAGGTGGATCGTGATCTAGAGATGATCGTGGTTCGCTGTTTGCAAAAACCGTCCGATCTCAGGTATTCCTCCGCAGAAGCGTTGGCAAATGATCTCCAAGCGTTCTTGAATGACGAACCCATCTCGGCAAGGTCTGGGCAATTTGTTCAAGTGATTGCCAGATGGTTTCGTGAAACCCATCACGCCCCAATCCTGGAGAATTGGGGACTGCTATGGATGTGGCATTCGTTGGTTTTGGTGATCGCCTGCGTGTTGACACAAGTTCTGCAATTGCTGCAGGGTGATAAACCCAGTCGTTCGTCGTATATGCTGCTTTGGATTGTAGGACTGGGAACATGGGCGGCGGTTTTCTGGGCTCTAAGAAGACGGATGGGGCCGGTCACGTTTGTCGAACGCCAAATCGCGCACGTTTGGGGTGCTAGTTTGATTGGAATCGGAGCGCTTTTCCCAATTGAGTGGTGGCTGGTATTGCCCCCTTTGACTTTGACGCCGTTGATTGCAATCATCACCGGCATGGTATTTTTGATCAAGGCTGGGATTCTGAGTGGTGTATTTTACATACAAGCGCTTTGTCTGTTTGCCTCGAGCGCGTTGATGTTGGCGTTTCCAAGGGTAGCTCACCTTATTTTCGGCCTCGTTGCCGGTGGTTGTTTCTTTTTCCCAGGCCTCAAGTATTACCGACAAAGCCTTCTGCAGCCCGTTGGCATCGACAGCCATGGACGAGTAAAATACTCTCAGTGAATTCGAGCTTGCCAGTCCCCTTTCGCATTGCGAAACTCGTTTTAAAATACTATGGAATTTCGTCAAACTGTTGTATTGGTCTTCTGTTTGACCCTTTTGAGTTCAACGGCCCATGCCCAGCGTTCTGTGAAAAAGCCAAAACGGGCGGCTCCTCCCACTTTCCAGCCGAATGAGTTTTCCGGTGTTTTTTTTAGCGACGCTTTGAGTCAACTGCACGGAGAAATGCCAAGTCCCCAGTCGGTCTTGGCTGCTCATAGCAAACCGGATACGAAAAGCGACAGCAACGAAACCGGAGTGGAAATGAGTTCGGCCAAGGGCAACTCCATTTGGAAAGAGATGGTTAGTGCCTCCACCATTGAGGACATCATCAAGGAATCCAAAACGAGGCTCGATGGGATGATTACCACGCCGGCCAAGTTTTCGGGTGCCGTCGCGGATGCTCGCAAAGAATTCACCCTTATGGCCTCCGCCATGGGCGTGATTGCGTTGTATCCAGAGGAAATCCGGTGGCAATCGTCGGCGGCATACGCTCAACGCGTCTTCGCGCGTATGGCCGCCAATTGCAAAGTGGGAACGCAACCTGTTTTTAACGAAGCCAAACTGCGACAGCAGGATCTGCAAAACCTGCTCAAGGGTACCAAATTAGCCGGAAACGCGGAGGAAGTAAGCTGGGCAGACACTGCGGACCGCGGGCCTTCCATGCAAATACTGGAATGGGCTTTACGCGAAAATTTACTTCCATCAACAAATAACGAGAAGAAGTTTCGAGATAGTCAGGAGGAGGTCATCAAATATGCGGAGCTGATAGCCATGTTTGGAAATATCATTCAACAACCAGGTATGACCGATTCCGAAGACGCAGAGTACAAACAATTTGCTGTTGTCATGACCCAAGCCTCGCTCGACGTCGTCAAAGCGACCCGCTCAAATGACGCGGATCTAGCGAGGATGGCGGTAGGTCGAATCGATCAAGCGTGCAACAAATGCCATGAAACCTACAGATAGCGACTGGCAACGGAGAACGTTTTATCATGGGAATACATTTTGTTTGCCATCTTTGTAGCTACGCTCTGCATGTTAAGGACTTCCAAGCAGGTAAGCGAGGAAAGTGTCCGAACTGCAATGGGTCTTTT
>JBBRJI010000115.1:0-11490 GCA_038219625.1 Pirellulales bacterium
CGCTTCGTTCGCCCCCGGTCCAATAGCTGGTACCATCGAATAAACACAGCCTGTGGAAAAAACAACCATTCGTGACCCTGCATAGCGTTCCGCCACGATCGACGGCACCAACGTGTTCATCACCCAAGTCAACTCCGGTGCGTCGCTGGTTCCAAATTTCTGCCCGGCCATGAAAAGGACATTGGAAGCGTCAGGCAAGGCCATGACCGCCTCGCGATCCATTAAGTCGCATGAGATGGTTTCGACCCCATGCCGTTGAAGGTCAATGGCGGTATTCTTCGACGAAAAACGAGAGACCGCGATCACACGGCGATGTTCCTGCCCGATAGCGTTGAATCCGCGACGCACCATTCGGGCCAACGTCGGTCCCATTTTGCCCCCAGCACCGAGCACCAGGATGTCGCCCTCGACGGAGCGAAGTGTCTCCAGTACGCCCGTCGTCGGGCGGCTCAGCTCTTCCTCAAGGTCTTCGATCGTTTGAAGGGATTGCACTTCGATCACTTTTCACTTCCGGATTGGTCCACTGCGTGGTCGGGTTCCGCCACGATCAAATTCAAGCGAATCGTCAAACTAACTTGCGCGACGTGCTCGCAAGTTACGATCCATCAATGAATCGCAGACCTGAACAACATGCTCGGAAAAAATCGAGAGCATCGGGGAACAGTCGGTTTTTCGATCCGCGGTTTTTAACAAGCGAACATTTTGTACGCCGACGTTGTTCGCCCCATACGGACAAACTCGATCGATCGGCATGGGCCCGATCAATCCTATCGTGGGTGTTCCGAGTGCAACCGACAAGTGCATCGGGCCGGTGTCCGAGCCTACGAATAAACTCGCCCTCCGTATCAAGCTGCCTAACTGCGCGAGGGTTGTCGGAGGTAGCAGTGTAGCGTATCCGCCCGACTCCGCGATCACTTGGTCGGCTGCTAGCTTTTCCTCCTGGCCTGACCATGCCACAACACTTGGCGTTCCCCACTTCTCTCCTAAATGCCTTGCAATGCTAGCGTATCTGTCCGACGGCCAGATTTTGGAGACCCAACCCGCGCCGACATTAATGATGGCAAACCGACCTTCCAGTTGCTTTGACCGCAAAGTTCTGTCTGCAAACTCCGCGTCGTTATCCTGCTCGGGCAAATCGAAGGATACGGTTGAGTCATTGACGCCGAGCAGCCTTAACAATTCCAAGCTTCGATCGACGATGTGTTCCGACTCGGGCTTGTAGAGTCGATTGTTTAAAAATCTAATCAAATAACGTCCCTCAAAAAGGTGGCGTTGGAATCCCAGGCGGGACGTGGCTCCGGACAACCATGCGATGAGCGAACTCTTGGTTAGTCCTTGCAGATCAAGGGTAATATCGGGTTTCCACCCGCGGATCTGCGAGGCGAGAGTCCACAAAGCACGCGGGGACTTAAACGCTCGTTTGGGGACCACGAATAGGTCATCGAGGGCCGCGTGGCCGCGAATCAGTTGCGATGCTGCCCCTTCGATCACCCAACCTATGCGAGAATCGAGGAAATTGCGACGAATGGAGTTCAGGACAGGCACACTGAGGATGCAGTCCCCAATGGCGGATAGACGAACAATTAAGATGCGTTTCGTCATGGGTGCCTTTCCTTACTTACCCGCGGGCGCTAGCCGCGTTAGCGAACGCAATGGTTTTTTGAACGCGGCTAGCGCCCGCAGTTCAGATGGAATTACTAGGCAAATCAGCGGAAAGAATCAAGTTCACTTTTGGCCTATGCTTGCAAACTAACCAAGTAGCTGAGCGAGGGCCTCGTTCAGCATGGGTTAATGGTCCGTGGGGGAGGGTTCCTGCCTAGCTTGCGTTGCATTGGTTCGGCTGGAGCCTTCCCCTGGGTTGTTAAAAATTTGCTGGCTACGATGAATTCTCATTGCTATTGCTTCCAACTGGCCGTTTGTTCTATCGTCTGCATTGGCGGGGGTCGCGCGCTTATTTTATCCGCCAAAACCAAAAACATGCATGTTCGAAAAATTCGAAATTGCGAGCATCGCTCATTTTCCAAGGATGGAAAACGACAATGGAAAAGAATCTGAAATTGACCGCACGATTATCTCGTTTCCCTTTTGGTAAGCGATGGCTTGTTCTAACCCTGCTGTCAGCCGCATTTCTTAACTTCCCTTCGCATTTACTGGCGCAATCGAAACCCAGCAAAGTTAGCGTACCACCCTCACCCACGGCAAAGACCGAACGAGAGTGGATTTGGTATGCAGATTCTCAGAGCGATTCACGAAGCGGCGATGCTTATTTTCGACGGGTCATGGACTTACCCGAAATCGAAAAAGCGTTTGTCGAATTCGAGGCGGACGAATCCTGTGAAGTATTTGTAAACGGTAGACGAGTTGGGACGAGCAAGGCCGCCCGCACAGTAGAACGGGTAGATGTTTCGACCGCAGTTCGACCAGGCAAGAACATTATCGCAATACGCTCGAGCAACCGGCAGAGTGACGGGGCGGGGCTGAAAGTCGGCTTCATGTTCAAGCCAACGGATGCCAAATGGCGGATTGTAGTTAGCGACTCCGAATGGAAATCCAGCAAGACCGCTTCTCAAAACTGGCAATTGGTACGATTCGACGATAGCAAATGGTACCCAGCTATCTCCATCGATAACAACAACAACAAAGTTGTCGTGAAGTCAGAAACCGCCAAAGTCAAAACAACTCCGGTTGTGGTTTCGCTTGGCGACTACGATTCGACGAAAGGCTCACCACTCCCAGAGAGATTCACGACCAAACCTGGATTTGTGGTGGACGAAGTGATGGAAAACGCGTCCATCGGTTCGATTATCGCGATGGCTTTCAACGAATTCGGCCACATTGTTGCATCCCAAGAGGGTGGTCCGTTGCTTCTGATCTACGATGCAGACAAAGATGGGACACCAGAAAAGAGTCGAATCTACTGCGAACTGGTCAAAAACATTCAGGGTATTTTGCCACTCAACGGTGACGTATACGTGACCGGTGATGGATCTGAGGGTACGGGCCTGTATCGACTTGTGGATGAAGACCGCAACGGTGAGCTGGAGAGATCCGAGCTCTTGCTAAAGTTCGAGGGGGTCCCTGGAGAGCATGGACCACATCAAATCGCCTTTGGTCCTGATGGATGTATCTACATCGTGGTTGGAAATCATTCGAGACTTAGCACACCCATCGATGAGAGCAGTTCCTATCGATTGACTTACGAAGGCGATCTTGTTCAACCTCGCTTCGAAGATCCAGGTGGGCATGCCGAGGGGGTCAAAGCACCAGGGGGTACCGTCGTCCGACTGGAGTTGGCGAGCAAGAAGGTCCAGGTGGTTGCCGGTGGTCTCCGCAACGCTTACGACCTTGCCTTCCATCCAAACGGTTCTTTGTTCGTTCATGACAGCGATATGGAAGCGGACATCGGTGCGATCTGGCATCGACCGACCGGACTGTTTCGCATTGCCGAAGGTGGCGAATACGGATGGCGCAGTGGTTGGGCAAACTGGCCAGAATACTATTTGGATCGACTACCTGCGCTGGCCACATCTGGTCGCGGCTCTCCAACAGGCATGGCGGTCTACTCGCATTTTAAGTTTCCGGCGAAATACCACCGTACGTTGTTCATGGCAGACTGGTCGGAAGGACGAATCTTGTGCATGAACGTCGAATCGTCGGACAAGTCCAAAAGCAAGATGGAGGACTTCGTCACTGGAACCCCCATGAACGTTACCGATCTGGAGGTCGGCCCGGATGGTTGGCTGTACTTCAGCACCGGTGGGCGCGGAACCGACGGCGGCATCTACCGAGTCCGTTGGACAGGCGAAATCCCAGCTCAAGCCATGGATCTTGGAAGCGGGATCACCAAGGCAATACGACAACCTCAAATCTACTCAGCCTACGGTCGCCAAGCGGCAGCCGTCCTAAAGAAAGAAATGGGAACAGAATGGGCCGAACAAATTGCTGGCGTCGCCTACAGCAGTGAAAACCCTGCCCGTTATAGAATGCAGGCCCTGGATCTAATGCAATTGTTAGGTCCAATCCCTACGACCGAAATGCTCATTGAGTTGAGCAACAGCGCGAGCGAACAGGTGCAGGTCAAATGCGCTCGGATGCTGGCTCTGCGTACTCTCGATAGTGAAGCTCAAGACCAGTTGCGAAAATTGCTGCGCGACGACGATAGTACTGTTCGCATCGCAGCCTGCGAGTCGATCCTGAGACTCGGTGTGATTTGCGAGCCGTCCGAATTGAAAACTTTATTGCAAAGTGCCAGCCGCGAAGAACGCTTCGCCGCACGTCGAGCATTGGCACTGGTGCCGAGCCATCAATGGCGAGAAAGTTTTCTAACGGATACCGCCAACCGTTTGGTGATCCACGCAGGATTGACGTTGGTCGCAACGGACCCCAGTCATTCGAATGCAGCACAGGTTATCGACAACCTATTGCGACTATCTCAAGGCTTCGTGAGCGACGCGGATTTCGTAGACCTTCTCCGTGTTTTGCAAATTGCGCTTCATCTCAATGCGATTGAACCCTCGAATCTGCCGATCCTAAAGGCACTGGTCGAAAAGGAATTCCCAGCCGGGAATTCAGCCATCAATTGCGAACTAGTTCGCCTTGCCACTTACATGCAGTGCGATATCGTCCCGCAAGCGATCAAATTCCTACAGTCGGACGTGGCCATGCCAGAACGCATGCTCATCTCAATGCATTTGCCTCTGATCAAGCACGAATGGACCTCCGTTGAGCGAATGACCGTCCTGCAGTTCTTGGAAACTGCCCAAAAAGCTAAGAGTGGAAGTTCGTACCAGCTATATGTGATGAAGACATCTCAAGCGTTGGCCGGCTTCCTGACGGAGTCCGAAGCCATTCGCATCTTGGAATTGGGAGAGCAATATCCCAACGCGGCATTGACAGCTCTGTTCCGAACTCCTGAGCAATTAACAACCGAGCAGATACAGACCTTGGTTCAGCTTGACAAAGCGATCGATAAGGGCGGTTTGGAAGAGGACGTTTTCAAGCGACTCAAAACAGGCATCACCGCCATCTTGTCAAACCAACACGATGATTCGGCGCTCGAACACTTGCGAGACCGTTGGCGCAAAAGCCCTGACCGCCGTGCCACCATTGCCCTGGCATTTGCCCAGCGACCAGACGAACGCAATTGGGACTATTTGGTTCGGTCCATTTCGCTCTTGGATTCTTTTGCGGTTTCCGACGTCTGCGATTGTTTACGCAAGATCGATGTGGCTACCGAAGACCCGGAAGCATTGAGACAAACCATTCTCCAGGGCTGTAAATTATTCGAAGCGGGACAGGACCCGAAGCCTACCATCCAGCTCTTGGAGTACTGGACCGGCGAAAGCAAGGAGAAGCCAGCGGACAAAAAGCAGTCGCCGATGGCCGCTTGGCAAAAATGGTATGAAATGCGATTTCCCGATTTGCCCCCTGCTGTCTTGGCCACGTCCACCGAGCAACCACGATGGTCTCTTGGCTTCTTGGAACAGTTCTTGTCCGGAGACCAAGGTAAATACGGAGACAGAACTAACGGCGGCCAAATCTTCGCTAAAGCTCAGTGCAGTTCGTGCCACAAAATGGACACGCTAGGCAACGGTTTTGGTCCCGATCTAACTAGCGTCACACGGCGATTTACAAGATCCGAGTTCTTGGAATCCGTGCTCTTTCCATCCCATGTGATCAGCGATCAATACGCTTCCAAAAAAGTACTCACGACAACGGGTCAAGTGTTTACCGGAATTGTGATTCCAACGAAACAAGGCCTTACCGTTCGAACCAAGGAAAACAAAGAGCTTCAAATCGCCAAGGCTGACATCGATGAAGTATTGCCAAGCAAAGTGTCCGCCATGCCGGCTGGCCTGTTGGACACACTGACTCCATCCGAGATTCGCGATCTGCTGTGCTTTATTGGATACCTTCCCCAGGAAAACCTGGCGGAAGAGAAACCAGTTACGTTGCGACGATAAAAAAACGTCCAACACCAGACTAGGGCTTTGTCAACATTAGACTTTAGGGTAGCGGAACTCGCCAAGAGTTTCGGTGGAAAGCATGAAATCACGGGAATGGCCACAAAAAGTCGCCGAAAGCCTTGGCGGCTTCCGCTACGTCAGAACCCTAAATCGTGATCTGGACAGAGCACTAGTCTTTATAGACGTTAGCGTTCTTGTCGCCTGCAGACATCAAGTAAGCGATCAAGTCTTTGAGTTCGTCCTCGTTGACTCCATCGATTAAGTCGAGAGGCATCTGCGATATCTTCGAAGAAACGATACTCTCCACCTCCGATTTCTTGACGACCACCGGCTTGGCAGCCACATCCACGGTATAAACATAGTATTCGTCGCCAATCTCAACCGCACGTCCTACAAGCACTTTGCCATCGTTGGTCAATAGTTGTTGTGAGCCGTACTGATCCGAAATGACTTTGCTGGGTTCGATGATCGCGGTGAGCATGTCCTCTAGCGAATACTTTTTGCCAGCAGTCGACAAATCCGGTCCTAAGGCTCCACCCTCTCCGGCGATTCGGTGACACTTCGCACACGAAGTGGCATGATAAAGATTCTTTCCGACAGCAAAGTTACGTTTGGCCGGTTTGTCACCGATGGCGGCAAGAGCTTCTGACGTCGTCCATTTGCGTCCAGGTCCCACGGGAGGCGTCGACTTGACAGGTGCGGAAACCAAGGACACGTTGGCAAGCGGTTCCAAGACAATTAATTCCGCTTGCGTGCAACTGGCCAGCGAATCGTCTCGGAATTGCATCAGGAACTTAGCGTAACTATTGCCCCCTGGTTTCTTGGCTGCTTCGATGAAGAACTCGAGATACTTCCGGCGCTGGGCTAGGGTCCAGCCTGACTTCACATTCCGCAACATGAATGCAAAATGAATCGCTCGCGATGGAGGCATGTTGGCCAACATACTACCGACCGTGCCACCGTAACCCGCATTGCGTGAAACCAAATAACCCCAGTCCGGAATCGGCTCGGGGCCAAGGTTATCCATGAGAGCAAGCGTTTTTGCGACGACATTAGGGGAACGCAAATAGACGAGCAATTGCACTAACTCTGCGTTCAAGTTGGTAGACTGGGTGGGGTAGTTTGCGTCCAATACGCTAACGAGTCTGTCTCGCCACTCTGCGGAGGGTTCGCCATGGCGTGCAAAGGCAATCTCCAAAGTGCGTAGTCCAAACAACTGCTCAGATTCATTCAACGAATCAAGCTTTAAGGTTGACAGCTTCTCGAGCAAAGGCCCTAGATCCTCTTTAGAACCTTGATGCGCAACAGCCATCATCGCATTGAGAATGGCTTTTGGCTCCGTTGTCGCGAAGGCCGAATCTCGCCATTTAGCAAACGGTTGACTCTCCAAGGCCACGCGAGCAGCGTAGCGAATAAATCGATCCTCATGTCCCAAGTTGGCCAGAATGAGTTTCAAATCACCATCGGTCTTCCCGTGAAAAGCTTCGAGGCGACGGCGGAGTGCTCGGAGTTCGGAGCCACGAGATTCGGCGCCCGTTGCAGGAGCAGTGGATTCTGCCCCTTCATAACTCACTCGGTAAAGTGCCGATTGGGTTCCGCGGCCGCCCGCTGCAAAGTATAACGCACCGTCTTGACCAATGATGGCATCGGTCACAGGGAGTGGCGAACCAGTCACGAAATCCGATTTCTTGCCAGTGTAACTCGAGCCCTCCGGCGTCAGTTCGACAGAATAAATCGTGCTGTAGGTCCAATCCAGGATGAAGAGCGCACGCTGGTAGTTTGCGGGGAACTTGGCCCCGGTCCCGAACACAACACCGGTTGGCGAACCCGGCCCGATCTCCACCGCGGGCGGAAGAGAGTCTTCGTAATACGTTGGCCACTTTCCAGTTCCGCTACGCCATCCGAACTCACTGCCGCTTGTAGCATGACAAACACGGGTAGGCCGGTACCAAGGCGAGCCGAAATCCCATTCCATATCGGCATCGTACGTAAACAAATCCCCATCTGGATTGAACGCAATGTCATATTGATTGCGATATCCCATACTGTAAACGTTCCACTCCTTACCGCTTGGGTCGACATTGCAGATCCAACCTCCGGGTGCCAGAATTCCTGCGGCGTGGCCGTTGGCATCCCATCGGCGGGGTAACAAATGATCCTCATTCCAATTTTGTGGGATGCGGCTGCCTGCAACCTTGCTCGGTAGTTTCGTGTGGTTTCCAGCAATAACAAATAGTGACTTCTGATCTGGGCTAAGGATTACGGCATGCGGCCCATGCTCGCCCGCGCCTGGCAAAGGCATACAGAATTCATCGCTATCGACGAGTCCATCGCCATCCGTGTCACGCAATCGGTGAAGACCAGAAGCGGCACCGTTTACGACTGCGTAAAGTGAATCGAAAGCCCAAAGCAATCCATGCGCACCGCTTAACTGCACCGGCAACTTCTCGACTTTCGTTGGTTTGTTATTGTCACCAGGCGTGATCATAAAGATTCCAGCTCCGTCTTGGTCGCTGGCAAACAGACGGCCTTGGGGGCCCGTCGTCAAGGAAACCCAAGAGCCCATGGAACGAGGCACTTGAAAGATCTTTTCGATTTTGAATCCAGATGGCACTTGGGCGTTCTTGGCGATTTCAGGAGCGAACTCACCTCCTGCGCTCGAACCGCCTCCCAAAGCCGACTGCAACGCATCGCGGTCAATGTTGGCCGACCATGGGAGTGCACTATCACCAATTTCCCCAATGACTTTAACCGCACTCCATTTCGAGTCGTCGAAGTCGGTTTTGCGCCAAGCTGGACCTTTGGCATCGGTACTCCCCTTCCAAGATGCATCGGTCACGATCTCCATGGTTTTGCCGTTTTCCATTTTCACATAAATGGCAGCGAGAACACCAGCCGGTCCACCCTCGTTTTTCGCCGAGATACTGATGACATTCTTTCCCGGCTTAAGCAATTTGCTAATGTCGCTGGCCCCGAGCCGAGCCCAGTCATCGGAACGGGTGGCTCTCTTTTCATTGACAAAGATATCGCATTGATTGTCTGCCGTAGCGGCAACGATCGATTTCTCAACGTTGCCCTCCAACGTGAACTCTTTACGCAACGCGATTTGAGACACATCGTTTGGATTACCAAGCCAAACCCAACCGGGAGAAGTCTTGAATTCGATCGATAGTTTCTTGGCTGAGTCCTGAGCCATGCCATATCGAACAACGGTGCAACCAACAATCAACGCAGTGACTGCTGCGATTCGAACTAGTGAACCCATTCTAGGAAACGGGGTTGCGATAGCTTGGCAGTTGGAGTGGGGAATGCAATTCCAGAAACGCACGGAAGGGTTCCTCGGCGAGTAAAAAGGTAGGAGGCGGGGAAAGTAGGTGGGGAAGTTCTTGTTTTTTATTGTTGTTTTTTGTCGCCTTTCGCTCCGCGAAAGTGCGCTCGTAAAACGCACTTTTGCGGAGCAAAAGGCGATAATGATTCTGGCGAGTAACAATCGCCAGAATTTACGTCAGCGCAAGCGTTGCAAGCAACCACTCATTAATAAACTACTTGATCGCTTTGATGCGAATGTTCTTAAACTCGGTCCACATCGGCTTTCCCGCGTGGAGTTGCAAGGCCATAACGCCTTCTTTCAAAGCCAGCGTCGGATCGTTGTCGGTGAAATCGAGAATCAATTGATTGTTCAGGTAATGCTTGATGTTGGCGCCCTTGCCGATAATCACGACGTCATTCCAATCATCGACCTTCATCAATTTCTTGAAGCCTTCCTGATCGATGAGTGAACTGGACTCGACTTTCTTGCCACTGGTTTCCCAAGATGCCCTTTCGCCGACGAGACAAATGCGTCCTCGCTTTCCACCTTCGTCGTAGATGAAACTGGAAGTATTCGGGAAGGTGACCTCATTGCGAAGCTCATGTTGGTATCCGCGAACGACCCATGCGTTTTTTACTTGCCCGTCGGTGATATGCTTGGAACGGTACTGAATTCCAGAGTTGTTGGTCGCATTGCAACGGAACGACAGTCGCAAATCGAAGTCCTTGGTCGTGCCCTTTTTCCAAACGAGAAACGTGTTTCCTGCGGCTGGGTTCTCCGCGGTCGTTTCGCCGTGAATCACACCGTCGCGCACGCTCCAAAGCCTAGGATCTCCATCCCAACCATCCAGGTCTTTGCCATTAAAGATCACCTGCATGTCGGACTCTGGCGGAGCGGCAATCGGTCCGTCCGCAGCTACAGACAGGGTTGAAAGAATGAGCACAAAGGGAACGGCTAAGCATCGCATCGAAATGACTCCGGGAGGGAAATTGGAGAACGCAGGAAGGTAGTTATTATGATCATTCGCCACTCAACTGCAAACGCCTGATATCGTCCCAAGCCAATTTTCGATAAACTATTAACGCTCGAACTTCAGTTCGACCCCCTCGAGTGTTTGCCCAGGTTCAAGAAGAACATCGATTGCGGATTGACCGACTCGAATGCTCTGTTCGCCTGCTCGAATGAACTTCAGCTCAAAGCTCCCATCTTCGTTAACCAGGGCCGTGGGGTTATAGTAACGGTTCTCAAGAAGATCTTTCGCTTGCGCCGATACACTTGTGCCTATCTTCAAGGGTCTGCCTTTCGTCAGCACTTGACCTCGCACCGTGGCCGGGTGCGTTAAGGTCAAGTCCATGTCCGCGTAAACTTCGCCGGGCGAACTGAACATGGGTTTATTCACGCCATTTGCCCAAGTTCGCCACTCTTGATAGTCTCCGTCATGCGCCATCAAATTGTATTGAAACCAATTCCCTGCGGGCATCACGACCCGATACTTGCCGTCCGCATCTGTCTTGGTGCTGAATCGCGTGTCGCCCGTCAAGGAGTTACCGCTTCCTGTTTTCGCAGGCGCCACCGTCGCACCTGCTACTGGTTTACCGTTTGGGTCCAACACCCTACCGCTGAACGTTACGCCCTGTTCGACTTCGATCGTCACGGGCTCCATTCCAACCGTGAGTTTGAAAGTGAGATCATCGAAGTTGCGCTGAAACTGGTTCGGATCGACGAGCTTTTGTTGGTGTTTATGCGTCGCGTCGGTAGACCACCATCGAGCCAATGTTCTCGGCATGTAGCCTTTGATAAACCCGAGTTCTACCGCCTCACCTTCTCCAACATTAAAGTCGAAATCGCCTGGTAGCATTTCCTCGATGACAAGCACACCTTTTGCATCGGAAAGGCCTTTCACCCCCAATTGTTTCCAGTTCCATAGTACGACATCTTTGACGGGGTCGCCTGACTCACTATCGCGAATTAGGGCTTCAAATCGAACACCTTGTTCCAGGTCAATGTCGATCTGCTTCGCTTCGTCCTCGCTGACGACGACGCCAGTGACGCGTTTGACGCCAACTTTGGGAGCCGAGATCAAAAGTTGATACGTGTCAGGAAAAGCATAGAGTCGGAACTTACCGTCTCCATCTGTTTTCGTAGCACTTGCGACCGAGCCGATCATCACGCCATCACCTTGCTTAGCGGATTGCTCACCACGTATTTCTACGT
>JBBRJI010000116.1:0-11425 GCA_038219625.1 Pirellulales bacterium
ACTCCACAGGGGAATATCGGAATTCAAGTCTGGGTAAATCAAGGTTCTTACGCGGGAGACGCTAACGATGGCGCTGATGCCCAAACGGGTCAAGCACCGAAAAAGCCAAAGAGGACGTATAAAAGGTAACGCGACCCGCGGTAACAAGGTTGTCTTTGGTGACTTCGGACTACAGTGCCTTCAAGGTGGCTGGATCCGTGCCCAAACAATCGAAGCGGGACGAATCGCGGCCAATCAATACGTTCGTGGTGAAGGTCGACTTTACATCCGAATTTTTCCAGATAAACCAGTTTCCTCCAAGCCTTTGGAAACCCGAATGGGCAAGGGTAAAGGGGAACCGGAGTACTGGGTAGCTGTGGTTAGACCAGGCACGGTTCTTTACGAACTTGCAGGTGTGACTGAGCAGCAAGCCAAGGTGTGCTTTGCACGTCTTGCAGCCAAGATGCCGATTCCGGTCCGCCTGGTCCGTCGTCGTCCAGCCTAGTTCTGTCATATTATTAAGGTCATCGAGTCGAAAATGAAAGCCTCCGAACTTCGCGAAATGAGCGACGAGCAGTTGGAACTTACCGCAGTGGAAGCTGCGGAGAATATGTTCCGATTCCGTCTTCAGGCGCAAACCGATCGAGTGGATGTTCCGAGCCAGATGCGTCTCAACAGACGGATGATCGCTCGAGTACGAACCATTCAAACTGAGCGGCTAGTCAAAGCTTAGTGCTTTGGCCCTGCCATAGAATCCATTCCAGAGAATCCGTCACAAAGTTTTCATTATGCCACGTCGAATCCTAGTCGGTTTTGTAACCAGCGACAAAGCTGCAAAGACACGTCGAGTCGAAATCGAACGGTTGGTTCGCCATCCGCGTTATTCGAAAATCATTCGCAAGAAGACTGTCTGCCACGTGCACGACGAAAACAATGAGTCGCATGTCGGCGACAAGGTGGAGATCGAAGAATCGCGACCTCTGTCGAAGCTCAAGCGCTGGAACTTGGTTCGCATAGTTGAAAAGTCAAAGATAGTGGACGTAGCCACTCTGAAGGCAGAGCAGGCTGCTGCAGCAAACGTTTCGAGTTGATCGGTTGTTGTCGCAATAGTCCGTTATAGAAAATTCCAATTCGTTTTTGAAACATAGTCCATCATGATTCAGCAAGAAAGCCGACTTCAAGTTGCCGACAACACAGGTGCACGAGAAATCATGTGCATCAAGGTGTTAGGCGGCACACGTCGACGCTACGCCGGTCTCGGCGATGTGATCATCTGCTCGGTGAAGAGCGTAATCCCAGGGAGTGAAGTCAAAAAGAAGGCTGTCGTTCGTGCAGTGATCGTTCGCGTGTCACACCCGACTCGCCGAGTCGATGGCAGTTACGTACGTTTTGACAGCAATGCCGCAGTGCTTGTCGACAAAGACGACAATCCTCGAGGCACTCGTATTTTCGGTGCGGTTGCCCGAGAGCTGCGAGAAAAGAGTTTTACAAAAATTGTTTCGCTGGCTAGTGAGGTGGTGTAAATGTTGATCAAAGTTAACGACACCGTAGAAGTCATTTCGGGACGAGACAAAGGCCAGCGAGGTAAGATCCTCAAGGTCGACCGCGATAAAGGTAAGGTTGTTGTCGAAGGATTGAATCGTGTTTATAAGCACGTCAAGCGTTCGCAACGTAACCCACAGGGAGGAAGACTCTCCAAAGAAGCGTTTATCGACGTTTCGAAGGTGATGATCGTTTGCCCAACAACAGGCAAGCCGACCCGAATGGGCGTTCGTTTCCTTGAGGATGGTTCAAAAGAGCGGTATAGCAAAAAGAGCGGAACGGCAATCAGCGTCGTCTCCCCGCCCAGTGCGTTGCATGCCAAGAAGGCTTAGTTGACGGTTCACCCGGACTGCGTCTGGTTCACCCGGACTGCGTCTTAGGATTTGGTACAGATAGTAGAGTTCATTCAAAGCATCAAAAACATGGCCCCTCGACTTCAACTACATTACACCGAAACGATCCGCCCAGCACTTCGAGAGGAGTTCGGGTTCAAAAACGTTTTTTCCATTCCCAGGTTGGACAAGATCTCCATCAATATGGGAGTTGGCGAAGCAATGCAAGACAAGAAGTATCTTGAATTGGCTGCCGAAGCGATGGGTGACATCGCTGGCCAACGGCCGGTTTTGACAATCGCTCGCAACTCGATCGCAGGGTTCAAATTGCGAGAGGGAGTGCCGATCGGTTGCAAAGTCACTTTGCGTCGCGATAAGATGTACGAGTTCCTTGACCGTTTGATCAGTATCGTTTTGCCTCGGGTCCGTGACTTTCGGGGGATTAGCCGAACTGCGTTTGACGGCAAAGGAAATTACTCGATGGGACTGTCCGAATGGTTGGTGTTCCCAGAGTTGAATCCAGACAAGTTCGCAAAACCGCAAGGGATGAACATTGCGATCGTGACAACCGCTGGGGACAACGACGTATCGCGTAGATTGCTTGAGATGTTCGGAATGCCATTCCGAGCCCCTAAGAAGAAAACAGCTTAAGGCTGATATCAGCCGCAGTGCGTTAGCAGGCGGTAAAACGAAAGCCGAACGCTGATGCGTTGCGGCTAACAAGTCTAAGGCCGAAGCCGATGACGGACCAAAATAGTTACTTACCATTTACCTTGAATTACCGGAAAACCCACCTGTGGCCAGCAAAAGTAAAATTGCCAAAGCCAACCGCGAGCCAAAGTTTTCGTCTCGCCGTGAGAACCGTTGCAAATTGTGTGGTCGCCCACGTGCGGTGTATCGCAAGTTTGGCATTTGCCGGATTTGTTTCCGGCAATTGGCAGACAAAGGGCTCATTCCTGGTGTTCGAAAAGCAAGCTGGTAAGGTTACGGGGGCATCCACATTATGATCAGTGACCCAATTTCAGACATGATTACCCGAATTCGCAACGCCGTTCGCATTGAACGACCGTTTGTCGACGTGCCACTCTCGCGGTTTCGCGTGGGTGTTGCAGACGTACTGAAGCGAGAGGGTTACATTTGGGATTATTCCGAAGTAGAAGCTGTGCCGGCTAAGATGCTCCGCATCGAGTTGAAGTACGGTCCAAACGGAGAAAAAGTAATTCAAACCGTGAAACGGGTTAGCAAGCCGGGTCGTCGGATTTACAAAAAGTGCGAAGAATTGAAGCCGGTCTTGAACGGACTTGGTATTTCAATTGTTAGCACCTCCAAGGGTGTCGTCAGCGATCGAGAAGCTCGTCAGCAAAACCTCGGTGGAGAAGTTCTCTGCGAAGTTTGCTAACGATAAACAACAAACAATTTCAGGAAGACTGCAAGCGATTCGCTTGTGCAATACATTCCAAGATAGTGAGTAGTAATCAGAAATGTCCCGCGTAGGTAAAAAACCAATCCTCATCATCGATGGGGTAAAAGTTGCAATCGCAGACCGAAAGGTGGATGTCGAAGGTCCGTTGGGTAAATTGACTTTCACCCATCGCAACGAGATCGATGTTGCCTTGAGCGACGACGGAAAATCGATTGATGTTAAGCGTCATAATGATGAACGTGAGTCCAGGGCATATCACGGTTTGACGCGTGCCTTGATCAACAACATGATCTTGGGCGTTAAGACCGGATACGAAAAAAAGCTGGAAGTGATCGGCGTCGGTTATCTTGCTGCCATCAAGGGTAAGATTTTGCAGTTGCGGGTTGGATTTGCGAATGAGTTGCATCTCCCGATTCCCGAAGGCCTGGACGTTAAATGTCCAGACCAAACACACATCAACATCAAGGGCTGCGACAAGCAAGCCGTTGGCCAGTTCGCTGCGTACATTCGTTCGCTCCGCAAGCCAGAACCGTACAAGGGCAAGGGTGTTCGGTATGTGGGTGAGCAAGTCAAGCTCAAGGCTGGTAAGAGCGCTACCTAGTGTGGCACGGTGGTCCCCACCGTGATTAGCAAAGCAGTTCTGCTCTCCGGGCAGCACTAGACAAAAACAATTGTACAAGTTTCAGATTTTTCGGGACGCACATAGATCGCGTCGAGATGATAGAGGTTTGAAGTGGATATTCGAAAAGTGGTGGACGGACAGCGTGAGCGACGTGCGTTTCGCGTGCGGAAGCGTGTTCGCGGTACAACATCGCGCCCACGATTGAGCATCACTCGTTCGTTGCAGAATTTTTCCTGCCAAGTGATCGATGATACAACGGGAATGACTTTGCTGTCGGCTTCGTCCCGAGACAAAGAGCTCCGGTCTACCATCGGGTATGGTGGCAATTGCGAAGCGGCGACTAAGCTTGGGAAAATTTTAGCGGAACGCGCTATCAAAGCAGGGATCAAACAAGTTGCATTGGACAGGGGTTCATGCAAGTACCATGGTCGCGTAGCGGCGTTCGCCGAAGCGGCCCGCGAAGCTGGTTTAGAATTTTAATTCGGAGCGATCAATAGAGTGGCAAACAATTCATCAGGTGGTGGCGGTCAAGGTGGTGGCGGCGGTGGCGGTCAAGGCGATCTCATCGATCGCGTACTTAAGATCAAGCGGTGTGCCGCTGTGGTCAAGGGTGGACGTCGTTTTAGCTTTGCTGCCCTAGTGGTTGTCGGAGACGGAAAAGGACGCGTTGGTTACGGTTATGGCAAGGCAAACGAAGTGCCGCCCAGCGTTGCCAAAGCCCAAAAAGGTGCCAATCGCGCCATGATCAATGTTCCGCTTTTGAACGGAACAATTCCGCACGTGGTGTCCGGACATTTCGGTGCCGCGCACGTTTTGTTGATGCCAGCTAGCCCAGGTACTGGTATCATTGCTGGGCAAGCGGTACGAGCCGTTTGTGAGGCAGTGGGCATCCAAGACATCCTCACCAAGAGCTTCCGCTCCAATAATCCAACCGTATTGATCAAAGCGACCTTCGACGCGCTGTCGCAACTTAGAACGCGCGAAGATGTCGAACGACTCCGAGGCGTTAATCTGTCATGAATTTAGAAGAAATTAACAAAGACGTTCAGATCAACAAAGCGCGAAAGCGCATTGGTCGCGGTATTGGTAGCAAGACCGGGAAGACCTCGGGTAGAGGTCATAACGGTCACAAGTCGCGATCCGGTTACTCCCGCCATCCAATGTTCAATGGTGGCGATTTGCCGCTCGTCCGACGTATTCCAAAACGCGGTTTCCACAATCGCTGGGCTGAAATCGTTTTCGGTGTCAACCTAGGTGACATCGACGAAGTATTTGCGGCTGGCGAAGAAGTTACCGCTACCACTCTTCGCGAGAAGGGATTGGTCAAGGTCCGTTGCGACGAAGTCAAGATTCTTGGCGACGGCGAACTAACCAAAGTCTTGAAGTTTATCGTCACCAGGGCGAGCGGATCAGCCAAGGAAAAGATTGCTAAATCCGGCGGCAGCATCGAAATTATCGCAGCAAAGCGGACCCCTAAGGAACGCGTAGCAGCCCTCAAGATCGAAGCGGGTAGCTGAGCTCGAGAATTGTTTGCTACGAATTAGGCTAGCAGCAAAAACGAATATTCGAAACAATGTGGTGGCCGGCGTTGATTTATAATCAATGTCGGCCATTCCTTTTGGGGCTTGGCCTCACACCACTCGCAGGAACATGATGACATGTTTGAAAAGTTAAGGGTTGTTTTTTCGATTCCAGAACTGCGTCAGAAGATTTTTTTGACCTTGTTTCTGCTGGCCGTATATCGAATTGGGTACCACGTCCGCTTGCCCATCTTGACCAACGTCGATTTGGCCATGTCGGGCGATATGCAGGCCTTTTTGAATAAGGTCGCCTTGTTTTCGGCGACGGATCTTCGCTCCTTGACCATCTTCGGACTAGGAATCGCGCCCTATATCTCTGCATCGATTATTTTCCAGCTTCTGGGAACCGTTTGGGCTCCCATCGAGCAGTTGCGAAAAGAGGGAGCGGTCGGACGCAAGAAAATCAACGAATACACTCGCTACTTGACCGTCGTAATTTGTCTTGTACAAAGTTGGGCCTATTTGCAGTTTAGCGTGGTCAATGTCGAAAACTCTTCGGTGTCTTCGGTTTTCCATTCGTCAGCCGGAACCCTCTCGTTCGGTTGGGTGGTAACCACGGTTGCGATCATGACTGCTGGTTCAATGTTTTTGATGTGGCTTGGAGAGCAGATCGATGAATATGGGATTGGCAATGGCGTTTCGCTCTTGATCATGGCTGGTATCTTGGCCCAGATGCCTAAGGCTCTTTGGGACTTGCGACAGAACATGTCGAGTAGCTTGAGCGGGGTGTCCGCTAGTACCATTGGCCCGGACGTGCTGATCGTCTTGGCGTTCTTGTTCATCGGCGTAGTATTCGCGGTGGTCTTCATCACGATGGCTCAACGACGCATTCAAATGCAAAGTGCAAAGCATGTTCGGGGGAGACGGGTTTTCGGTGGGACGAAGCAGTTCTTGCCGCTCAAGATCAATCAGTCGGGTGTTATGCCGATCATTTTCGCAAGTAGCATGCTCATGATTCCAGGATTGGTATTTGGCGTGTTTGCGAACTTCTTTGCGAGTGGAGATGATGCAAGCAGTTGGAGCAGTGCCGTGGCCAGCATTTTCCAGTCTTTGTGGAACATGTTCAACAGCCAGTCCTCGTTCTCATACAATGTGCTTTATGTGGTTTTCATCTTCTTCTTCTGTTTCTTTTGGACCTCGATCATGTTCAATCCAAAGGAAATGTCGCAGAACCTGCAAGATTCCGGTGCTTTCATTCCGGGTTATCGGCCGGGCAAGCGGACCGCGGACTACTTGGAAAAGGTGATGGTACGAATCACCTACGTGGGGGCTGCGTTCCTGGCGGTGGTTGCGATCGTTCCGACAATCATCACTTCGCAGTTTGGGGTGTCTTATAGTGTTGCCGCTTTCTACGGCGGGACAGGACTTCTGATCGCCGTTAGCGTCGCCTTCGATTTGATTCAGAAAATCGATAGCCACTTGTTAATGCGAAATTATAAAGGCCTACTTGAGCAATAGTAGCTGATTCGTCTAAACTCTGTTGCCAGCATTCTTTTGCAGTGTTGGCATTGTTTAGTTAATGGTTTCGAATAAACGGTAACAATTCGAAATCCTTCGAACCAGCAAGCATAGAGGGGCCGCTGAAATGCGATTGGTGTTCATCGGCCCGCCCGGGGCGGGAAAAGGGACTCAATGCAAACGCTTGGTGGAGTTGTTAAAGATCCCACATCTCTCCACGGGAGAAATGCTTCGATCGGTCAAACGCCAAGAGACAGCTTTGTCTCGGTGGGTGGCTTCGTATATTGACGCCGGCAAACTGGCTCCGGATCACCTAGTCATGCGAATTGTGGCTCAAAAGCTGCAGAGCGATGAATGCGAAAATGGTGCTCTCTTTGATGGTTTTCCCAGAACCATTATCCAAGCACAATTGCTCGACGACTATTTGGCGGAGCAAGGAATCAGGTTGGACATGGCGTTGGAGCTCAAGGTCGAGGAAGAAGTCTTGATCCAGCGGTTGTTGAAGCGGGCTCAAATTGATGGTCGAGCGGATGACAATTACGAGACCATTCGCGAGCGACTTCACGTCTTCAAAACCCAAACAGCCCCACTGACCGAATACTACGAATTGCAGGGCAAGCTAGAGCGGGTTAATGGGATGCAGTCCGAAGAAGAAGTTTTCGCCGACATCAAAGCGTGCGTGGCAAAGCATTAGTGCCATTCGCATGCCGTCAGCTTTACGCCATGCCGTCGGCTTTATGCCGAGGGTTCTGACCGTCTCTCTAGAATAGACGGTAACCCTTCGCCAAGTTAAACTCGGTGTCGGTTTATTTCTAGGTTGCTGCGGTGTCGCCCGCAAAAAAAGGTGTTGCCCGCAAAAAAGGTGAGACAAAAAATGCATACAAACCTGCACCGAAGTCGCTCTGTCCCGCTCTTGCTAGTCATAGCAATAGTTATCTTCTACAACGGAATCGTAATCGGCCAAGATCCACCCGCCATCCGCCAAGCCCACGCCCACAACGACTATCTCCACAAGCGTCCGCTTCTCGATGCACTCGAATGCGGTTTTTGCAGCGTCGAAGCGGATATTTATTTGGTCGAGGGTCAGTTGCTAGTAGCCCATACGCAATCGGAATTGTCACCCGAACGAACGCTTCGTTCTCTTTACTTGGATCCATTGCGAGCTCGGATCCAAAAGCATTCGGGCAGAGTGCATGCCAATGTTCCCATATTCACTTTGTTGATCGACATCAAATCGGAGGGGAAGACGACTTATCGCGCCCTTCATTCGCTGCTGTCGGAATACCGCGACATCTTTTCGTATGTGGAGCAAGGCATGGAACATCCTGGTCCCGTGAAGGCCATCGTTAGCGGCAACCGAGCCGTCGACCTTATCTCTACTGAGGCCATTCGTTACGTAGGCATCGACGGTCGTTTGTCCGATTTGGATAGTGACTCGCCTGACCATCTGCTGCCGTTGATCAGCGACAATTGGGCATTGAATTTTCGTTGGCGAGGAGTTGGCGAATTGCCCGCGGGTGATCGCGAGAAGCTGACATCGGTTATCGACCGAGCTCACAAGAAGGATCGCCTCGTTCGATTTTGGGGGACTCCCGATAACGCGCAAGTTTGGTCCGTATTAAAAAATGCCGGAGTCGACTTGATCAACACCGACGATTTAAAAGGTCTCAGTGGGTTTTTGGGAGCGGCCAAGCGCACGGTAAACGACTCGCGCGCTTCGCGAAAGCTGCCTTGGATCAAATTGAGCGATGATCGAAAGCATCTTGTGGGTTCCGACAAGGTGCCCTTCCGAGTTTGGGGTGTCAATTACGATCACGACGACGCGGGTCGACTTATTGAGGATTATTGGGATTTGGAATGGGATTCCGTTGTGGAGGATTTCAAGGAAATCAAAGCACTGGGTGCCAACGTCGTGCGCATCCATTTGCAAACGGGCAAGTTCATGACCAGCCCGGAGAAGCCCAACGAGGCCGCATTGCTGCAACTGAGCAAGCTTATCGACTTGGCTGAGAGTCAAGAACTTTATTTGAACCTCACCGGCCTGGGTTGCTACCACAAAAAAGATGTTCCGGAATGGTACGATGGGCTCGATGAATCAGCCCGCTGGGCTGTTCAAGCTCGGTTTTGGGAAGCGATTGCGAAAACCTCCGTCGCAAGTTCAGCCGTTTTTTGTTACGACTTGATGAACGAACCCATTTTGCCGGGCGAAAAGCCTGAAACGGAGTGGTTGGCAGGGGCCATGGGAGACAAAACTTTTGTGCAACGCATTTCGCTCAACTTAGAAAAGCGTTCACGTGAACAAGTCGCATCTGCATGGGTCCGAAAAATGTGCGACGCCATTCGGACTGTAGACTCGCAGCATTTGATCACGGTTGGAGTAATACCATGGGCTCACGTCTTTCCTGGCGCGAAACCTCTTTTCTATGCTCCTTCGGTAGGCGAGCCCTTGGATTTCGCAAGTGTTCATTTCTACCCGAAGGCAGGCGAGGTACAACGAGCGTTGGACGCGTTGGATGTCTATCGAGTTGGAAAACCGATTGTCGTAGAGGAGATTTTTCCGCTGAGTTGTTCACTCGAGGAAGCGGCAGAATTCATCGACAAGGCCAACGTAGACGGTTTTACAAGTTTTTATTGGGGAAAGACCATCGAGCAGAACGAGAAAGCAGGAGATATCAAGGGAGCGATCATAGCACAATGGCTCCGATATTTCCGGCAGCATGCAGCGTCCCAATAGTTTGTCAATTTGGAGTGCTCTTAGGCGAGCGGCACACAGAAGACTACTAGGCCATGCCACCGTGTGGCACGCCCAGAGCGATTAGCGCGATTAGCGATGGGCGTTGGAAGTGTGGCAAACGACTCTAGCGATTCACCACGCCCTTCGTACCTCAGAGCGTGCCACCCAGTTTATAGGTTCATTTCAAACTGCCGCTCGCCTTAGTCAGCACGGCGTGGTGCGCTCCTGGACAACGAGTCGCGAATTTCTCGCAATAGCAACACCTCTTCCGACGGCGGCGCGGGAGGTGCAGGGGCTTCTTCTTTTTTCTTCTGAAGCGTGTTCATCAATCGGACCATCATAAAAATCGCAATCGCGACAATCAAAAAGTCCAGAGTGGCCTGAAGAAACGGACCATATTTTAGAATGTCAGGATCGGATGGTACCATGGCTACTGCGCCGGTGGTGGGATCCACAACTGTTTTGCCTGCTTCCATCTTGGGTAGATCCACCGTGGAACCAAAAAGTTGGGAGTACTTGAGAGATAGCCCATTAAAGTTCACACCCGTCTTGGCGGTTATGAGGTTCAACGGTGGCATCACAATGTCATTCACCAACGAGGTAACAATCTTTCCAAAAGCTCCGCCAATGACCACGGCCACGGCCAGATCGATCACGTTTCCTCGCATCGCGAAGGCTTTAAATTCCTGCAACATACTCATCAAAAGATCTCCTGAATCGGAATAAGAGCGACTTGATAAAAAGCCAATATTGGCGGGTAAGTTGAATAACTGAATAATGGAAAGTTGACAAGCAGAACGAGAGCAAAATCGAACAAATTATGCCCAGACTACGAAGTTCTCCTCATTTCACTTGAACTAACCTCGAGTTTTTGTGTATGGATGCAAGTTATGTATCCCCGAACAAGAACAATAGTATGGTCGATCGCATTCGTGTGGTTGACCACCCTCGCTGGCGTTTCGCAGCAGAGCGAGACGAATTCATTGGTATCGCTCTATCAAAGAGCTAGAGACGCATACTCAGATCGGCAATTTCAAAAGTCTTCAAGTCTGTTTCGTTCCGTTGCCGAACAATGCCCTGACTCGGAGTTGGCCATTCAATGCGAATACTTTGCTGCGATGTCGGAGTGGGCTGTCGAGCCGTGTGATGGCTGCGCCGCCAAGCTCTCAACTTGGCTTGGTAAAGCTAAGAAGTTTCAAGACGATACGATTGCGGCTGGCCGAGCCACGAATTCCAAGCAATTGCTTACCTGGATCGAAAGCGCAGAACTCGTTCACGCAAAATGGGACCGCCAAAAGCAGCGATTTGATCTCGCAGAACAACGTCTGCGAGCATTTCTTGGAACGCCCGAAACAGACCGAAAGTTGACCAAGACGAATCCTAACGTATGGCTTGAACTGGGTTCCCTCCTGCTTGAAAACCGCCAGGACTACACCGGTGCCCGATCCTGCTTCGAAAATGCTTTGCAGAATTCCAAAGAGTCGGAGCCAACGCATAACCAAGCCGTTATGGGCTGCGCTTTGACTTGCTTTTATAGCCAGCAATACGCCGAAGCTCGTGTCTTTATCGATCGCCTCGCGAACCAAGGTGTCGACGACGAACTCAAGATCCAAGCCAAACTCCTCAGCATCAAAGTTGCAAAAGCTCTTGGTGAAACCGTGGATGTCGTGCAGGCGTTGGATCCAGTGATCCGGGTTGCTCTTGCGAGCAATCCCCCAGCAGCCACGCTTTACGAATTAGCGATGGCGCTCATCG
>JBBRJI010000117.1:0-11414 GCA_038219625.1 Pirellulales bacterium
GTCGAATTGCCATACACGCTGCCTCAGGACCATACTCTCTTTGTTTCGTTGAGGGAGACCAGCGACCGCATTTGGCGAGACAAGTTGCAATTCATTCAGCGTCTTCATGGAATGGCACTGATGGTGACACATCCGGACTACCTAGACAGTCCATCCAGGTTGGCGGTCTATCGTGATTTTTTATCGTGGATACGGGACCATTCCGAACCTTGGCATGTCCTTCCCAAAGATATCGCAAAATGGTTTCGTAGCTTCCAAAGGGAGTCGTAGCTTCCAAAGGGAGTCGTAGCTGAATTCGTAAAGTCGTTCGAAGAAATAGGGCAATTCTGGAAACCCGAAGCGTAAGGGAGTGGGTGTATCTCGTCCCTCACTTACGTTTCGGGTTACCAAATCAACAGCCCCTTTGCCCGCCGGAGGCGGGCAAAACCGAGGGGAACGGGTCGAGGCCGCCGCGTTACACGCCAAAATTCCAAACTATGTTCACAGATGCCGGTTATCACGGTTTGCTAGTCGGCCAACTTGGTTTACTATTTCCCTTTTGCAAATTCAGAACCTCGTAGGATTGCTATCTTTCATGGAGAAAACCAGGGTCGCCATCGTTGGCATGGGCACCGTGGGGACCGGTGTGGCCCGATTGCTTTTGGATCACGGCGATCGGCTTGCGAGGCATGCGGGGCGGATTCTATGGCTTGAAAAAGCCACCGTGAGGGATCTCGGAAAGGCTCGCAGCATCGATTTGCCAGCCGGGATTCTAACGGATGATTTGAAATTGATCCTGAACAACCCCGAGATTGAGGTGGTAGCGCACTTGGTCGGTGGCCTGGAACCAGCCCGCACGATCATGCTGCAATTGCTGGAAGCGGGTAAAGATGTCGTGACCGCAAACAAAGCCCTTTTGGCCGAGCACGGCGAAGAGTTGTTCGACCGCGCCCGAGCCTTGGGACGGACGATTGCATTTGAAGCCAGCGTGGGTGGAGGCATCCCGATCATTGCCAATATCAGTCAGTGTTTTTCGGCCAACCAAATATTGTCGTTGCGTGGTATTCTCAACGGGACCAGCAACTACATCATTTCTCAAATGGATGAGCAAGGTGCGGACTATGCCATCGCCTTAAAACTGGCTCAAGAGTTGGGCTATGCGGAAGCCGACCCGACGATGGATGTGGACGGGAGCGACGCGGCCCAGAAGCTCGCTATTCTTGCGCATCTGGCCTTCGGAGTGCGAGTGCGTTGGCGGGAAATCTATCGTCGAGGGTTGGAAGCGTTCCAGTTGGAAGACCTTAAGTACGCATCCGAACTCGGTTATCGGATCAAATTGATTGCAACGGCTCAGTTGCGAGCCGAAGGCTTAGAATTGCATGTCTCACCTACGTTGATTCGCAAAGGGCGACCGCTGGCCGAAGTGCGTGGTGCGTACAACGCCGTGACTGTCGTCGGAGACGCGGTTGGCGATATGTTCTTTCACGGACAAGGAGCGGGCCAAATGCCGACAGCTTCGGCCGTCGTAGCGGATATGATCGATACGGCTTCCGGTAGAACGGACATCACCTTTCGCAGACTTGAGCTGTGGTCCGATCGCGAGTCCAAGATTGGATTGCTCCCGTACGATCAAACGACGAGCCGGTACTACATGCGATTTTTTGTTGCGGATGAGCCCGGTGTGTTGTCTCAGATCACAGGCATTCTTGGCAGACACGCTATTTCGATCGCTTCGATTATTCAACATGAGCCAACTAGCGATCAACAACCTCGCAAGGTCCCACTGGTCATCATGACGCACGAAGCCAATGAGCAAGCGGCCGCAGCAGCCAACGACGAGATTCGAAAGTTACCAAGCGTCAGTAATGAATGCGTCAAGCTTCGTGTCACTTAGATTGGTAAGCCTAGGCTGTTGTAAACTATGCTACGCACGACAATAAACCGATTGAAAACTCCAAAGGACGTTCAGCAATGAAATGGGTCATCATCATCCCGGATGGATGCGCAGACTATCCGATCGAATCACTGGGCGGCAAGACGCCACTGCAGCAAGCCAACATTCCGGCTATGAATGAGATCGCTCGACTCGGTTTGGTGGGTCAGAGCGACAACGTCCCTCTGCACTTCCCGGCCGGCAGCGAAGTGGCAAACATGTCATTGCTAGGATACGATCCCAATCAGTTTTTTACTGGGCGAGCCCCCATTGAAGCTGCCGCGCAAGGCATTCAGTTAGGACCCCATGACTGGGCGATTCGGTGCAACTTTGTCACGGTGCAGAATCAAATCATGGTCGACTTCACGGCCGATCATATTTCCACGGCCGAAGCCACTGAATTGCTTCGAACGGCACAAGAAAAGCTAGGGAACGAATGCTTAGAATTTATACCTGGCGTGAGCTATAGGAACTTGCTCATTTATCGTGGCAAGCCAGGGGGCCCCTCTCCATTTTCGATCGATTCGCGAACGAGTGCTCCGCATGACCTGACCGACGGAACGGTGTTGGACGATTTTCCGAAGGGGCCTGGTTGCGATTTGCTTTGCGATTTGATGGAGCAGAGTGTGACGTTGTTTGCGGAACATCCGGTGAATCTGGCCAGGGTCGCCAGTGGCAAACGACCGGCCACCAACCTTTGGCTTTGGGGATTGAGGAAAACACCGCTGTTGGAGTCTTTCCATTCGCGCTTTGGAGTCCGCGGAGCGATGGTCACCGCGGTCGATTTGCTTCGAGGCTTAGCCGCATTGATTGGCTGGGATCGCATCGAAGTGTCAGGTGCCACCGGATATCTGGACACCAACTACGCAGGCAAGGGTGTTGCGGCCATCGAAGCACTCAAGACGCACGACGTTGTTTGCGTGCACATCGAGGCACCCGATGAAGCCAGTCACGAGGGGCGTGTCGACGAGAAGATCAAAGCGTTGGAAGCAATCGATCGTCATGTCGTCGCCCCCATTCATCAGGCCCTTCAAAAGCAAGGTGAATATCGCATTCTGGTCATGCCAGACCACGCTACGCCCGTTAGTACGAAAAAGCATTCGCATGGGTGGGTACCTTTTGCGGCTTGCGGAACTGGTATCTCACAAGATGCGAGTTTGACCTACGATGAGTTGTCGGCAGCCAATTCTGGATTATCGTATCCCAATGGCTGGGATTTGATTCCCAGGCTCATGCGCGGCGATTTGCGTTAGAGAGTTTATTGTCGAGGTTTTGCGAAACCTGTTTGTTAAGGATCAGAAATGCCATTGATTGTTCAAAAGTTCGGTGGAACAAGCGTTGCTACACCCGAAAAAATCCAAGCGGCCGCCCGCAAAGCGATTCGCGCTCAACAAGAGGGCAACCAGGTCGTGGTGGTGGTGAGCGCCATGGGGCACAATACCGATCATCTCATCGATCTGGCCAAAGAAGTCAATGAAGAGCCCCCTGCTCGCGAGATGGACATGCTGCTCAGCACGGGAGAGCAAGTCAGCGTGGCGCTCATGGCGATGGCCGTACATCGATTTGGCCATAAAGCGGTTTCGTTGACGGGGGCCCAAATGGGGATCCGAACGGACAATTCATTTACCAAAGCCCGGATCAAGACGATTTCTACCGAGCGGATTCGTCGCTTGCTCGACGAAGGGAACATCGTCATTGCGGCTGGGTTCCAAGGGGTCGACGAAGATCTTAATATCACAACACTGGGACGCGGTGGAAGCGATACGACTGCTGTCTCGCTGGCTGCGGTTTTGAGAGCGGATGCTTGCGAGATCTATACCGACGTCGATGGTGTGTACACGACCGATCCAAGACTGTTGCCAGAAGCTAGGCAAATGGGGCAGATCAGTTACGACGAGATGTTGGAGTTGGCCAGTCTCGGTGCGGGAGTCATGCACAACCGTTCGATCGAGTTCGCGAAGAAATTTGACGTTCCTATCCGAGTTCGGAGCAGTTTTTCGGATGCACCGGGATCGATGATCGTTTCTAATCCTGAGTCATCCACGGTACCGGTTTGCGGGGCTGCGCTCACCAAGGATGAAGCACGCATCACGATTCTAGGAGTACCGGACAAACCCGGTACCAGTTTCGAGATCTTCAAACGATTGGCCGATCGCAAGGTAACGGTCGACATGATTGTTCAGAACATTGGCCAAGGGGATTTGGCGGACATCTCCTTTACAGTCCCGAATACGGAATTGAAGGATGCGTTAAGGGCGGTCAACGAAGCCGCCAAAGTGGTCGGGGCGACGAGTGTGACGCACGACGACGAAGTTGCCAAAATCTCGGTGGTTGGATTGGGGATGGCTGCCCAGACCGGCGTAGCTCAGCGGATGTTTGAAGCGTTGGCCGAGGCTGGCATTAATATCCAGATGATCACTACCAGCGAGATCAAGATCAGCGTGTTGGTGAAGCGATCCGAGGCGACTCCGGCCCTGCGTGCGGTACATCAAGCATTTGCATTGCACCTGAAGCCGGCAGATGCCAATCACTGGCAGATCGGTCAGAAAAACACAAGCGATTTGAGCGCCAATGATATCATAGAGCGATTGCGCAATTCGAATATGGAGCAATTGACGTTGCTCGACATTTCCATGGTCGGGGATCAAGCGCGTGTGACGTTGTCGGGAGTTCCGGACACACCGGGTTTGGCCCAAAAGGTATTCAAACGGGTGGCGGAGGCAGGGGTCTTTGTGGACATGATTGTCCAGAGCTGCGATGGCTATCAGGGAGAAACGAGCCTCAGCTTCACAGTGCCCGAAGCGCAAATGGAGCACTGTATCCAAGTGCTAGAGACGATGGACTGTAAGTTTCGCAAGATCAGTGGCTCGACCGAAATTGCCAAACTTTCGGTCAGTGGAATCGGCTTGCGAAGTCATACCAGCGTGGCGATAGCCATGTTCAAGTCACTTGCAGACTCCGGCATCAACGTGCTGATGATCAACACGAGTGAACTGCGAGTCAACGTGGTCATCGACGGCAAGCAAGGCCAACAGGGGCTAGAATGCCTTCAAAAGACCTTTGAAGCATCGTTGCTTTGATATTGATGCGTCCTGTTGCGGAGATCGTTGCTGCGAAAAAGGGACATGCCACATAGGCTCGCATCGAACGGATGAGTCCGTGAAGTACGAGTCCTGTTTCAACGAGAACCGAATCGTCGCTGATTAGCAACGATTGTCACGGAAGGTAGCCAAAGCGTTCTGCAAGCGAGATGTGAAATTGAAGTTCTCGCAGCGAATCAACGATATTCGAACATTGCAAGGTGATTTTAAGATAAGCGCTAGTTCATCACTATGGAAGATCACTTCAAGGGATCACTTCGGATGGCTGCATATATCTTTTCAAACTTGTACGATCTCAACGATGGACCGTCGCCCACAGCATCGTTGTGGAGAATGCGACCTTGGCGATCGAGCAAAATGTAGTGCGGAAAGCCTCCCAAGCCTAATCTGCGAAACTGCTTAGTAATAGTCCCCTCCGAATCATCGACGACGATCGGATAATCCATGCCGTTTTTGTCGGCAAAGATTTTAACATCCTTTGGCGATTCTCCATCTTTGTGAACACTTATTACTGAGAAACCAAGTTCGGAAAGATGACGATGAGCCATTCGCACACTTGGCATGTCTTGATGACAAGGGCCGCATCCGATAAACCAGAAGTCTAGCAATACAAATTTACCGCGAAAATCTTCGAGGCTCTTTGCATCGGTATTGAGCCACGTTCCTTTTTGCATCGACGGCACCTGCATTCCTGGCGCCCCCAACGCAAATTCTTTTAATGCAGATTCGCGATAATTTTGCAATGCTTCTACCGCCTTGGCATCATCGGATTGGTACAGCTTGACCACATCGAACATCCATGAGGCGGAACGAGGCCCAGTTTGAACTGAGATGCTCTCGCAGGCCGTTGCATCCTTCAAGTTCACGTGGGCAACGCCACCCTTGCCGGTTTTTGCATCCATGACGACGATGGACACATTGGTCTCTAGACCGAGGTCAGCCGAATAAGGAATACGAGATGGAATCAACGTGAATAAGCCGTCTTCAGTCGACTCGCATACAGGATCCGCATCTCCGAATCCTGTGTGTCGCATACGCACGTACGCTCCTGCAACCAAACTTCCATCCTCGTTAATGATCCTGCCTCGCAATTTAGGAACCGGATACAAAACAACCTCAGGAATCGTGAAATTTGCGTCTGATGTAACAACGAACTCCAATGTTACCGGATCCGAAAAATACCCATCGCGAATGACTTCCAGATTTGCTTTACCATAGGCCAGCTCGACTTCGTAGTTGCCTTTAGAGTCGCTTTCGGCTCCGCCAGCGTTTGTCCACTGACGTGCAACAGCGAAGCGGTCTTTCTCTTTCGTTTTTGCTGGCCAAGGTGTTGCTTCGCTCGCAGCCACCGAGCATGAGACAAATGCATCAGCGACCCCTTCCCCATGCGAATCGATCAATCGTCCCTTCAGCTTCACTTTCCTTTGCGATCGGAAATGGAATACTTTGGGCTGTCCGGTTCTCAAATCCAACTGGGGATCTGCTGATTGCGGAAAATTAAAAAGTTGCGGTCCCAATATATGTGAATCCATCTCTAACGTGAGCTGGCTATAGTCAACCGGACTGGCTGTGAATGAAACTTGATTACTCCGGACAGGCACGGTCGCAATAAAATCTGTTGGATTGGTCTTTGAACGAGAATGCGAGTACATCTTTACTTTAACCATTTTCCCTTCGAGGTCTTCAGCGTCACCCTCAAGCTGCTTCAAGTCGCACTCTACCCGGACGCCAACTGCAAGTACAAGTGACGACATACGACCATCGGCAATGAGCACGTCATTTGCTTTGCCAACCTGCCAGTTGCGGTGGAAAACCGTAATGGAAGATTTGCATTTTTTCGGAAGTGGGGGTAGCTTGAGTCGCCCGTTTACATCGCTCGGTACGAAGTGAAATCCCATCGAGTCTGAGGTCTCCGGTGTGATGTAAATTTCATTTTTGTTCACGTCACTGTACTGTAGTGCCGAAATCCTTGCGCCCTCGATCGGCTTGCCCTCTGGGTCAACTACATCGATCCATCCTGTTGCGGGACGGGTTAGCTTAAACGGAATCGATCTTGTCTCCCCTGCGGTTAGACTAAGCAGGCTTTGCATTGACGGGGCGAAGCCATCTGCCAATACCCTCAAGTAAAACATCTTCTCGGTGTCGAGGTTGTCAATATAGAAGCGACCTTCTTTGTTAACTGCCGTCGATGGTAGATAGGGCTTCATCTTTCCCGTCCACTCCATGACACAGACATCCACTCCGTCGATAGGAGTCCCATGCTCGTCGGTGACAGAGACAATTAAACCTGCATGATTGGGTGCGGACTGAGCGGCATCGTTGTTCTGCGACAGCGCAGGACGCGCGACGATCAATGCAAGGGCAATTATGGGTAAGCAAGTCAAGAGTGATCTAGGGTTAAAGTCGTTCATTCCGTTGCCTCTCGGTCAGATCTCACAATTACAAGAGTGTATGAGTTACTGTTGTAATATACAGAGTCTACGTCTCTGAAATCCGACAAACCGAAGTTTTTTTCTGCAAGATGGTTAGCTCGCCCGATCTGACACGACGGATCGCCAATTGTTTAGTAGAGACGCCGCTGAATCGCGCGAACCGCACACCTCAATTCGTGTTCTTTGCGAAACCTACGCCGATGTGGCTCGACTGAGAAAGGCTCCTGTCTTGTAAACAGGTCCATGCTGGTGCGAATCCAGTCGTCGGCTCTGAAGTTTGAACTGCCTGTTCGGATTACATCAACCAACAACGAAAAATCTGAACTAACACTTCGTTCAAATGATTTTGTCATGACTCGCCGTCGCTTAGCCGCGCGGCGAGTCATTTTCCATTTCGAAAAAATGTTACAGCGAAGGAACACCATCATGCGAGACTACAACCTGCTGTGCTATGGTTCTCGTTGGGAAGCGAATGTATTCGTCATAACGGCGAGTGACGCTATTCATAAACGTAGTTGGCTTATCGGTAGTTGGCTTATCGGTAGTTGGCTTATCGGTAGTTAGGTTATTTAGTAGTTAGGTTATTTAGTAGTTGCGATCGTTGGGTCGGGGAAAACGCTGACCGTCAGTCGGCGGAGCGACTGACCTACGGTGCGCGACTGACCTACGGGCGTTTGGCGTAGACGGGGAGGATGCGGACTTCGTTGCGTTGGTAGACCACGCGGCCGTTGACCAGCGCGGTCTCAACATACGTACGATAGTCGAGAGGATTGCCGTCCAGCAATAAGATGTCTGCATCCTTTCCTACTTCAATACTCCCAATCCGTTTTTCAAGACCGAGCATTCTCGCTGGGATAATCGTAAGCGAAGCGAGTGCCGCTTTCTCACTGGCACCCCCCCGTACTGCAAAAGCAGCTTCTAGCGGCAAACTTGACAACTCCCTGCCGGCAATTCCATCCAAGCTCATCGCATTGCTCAAGGTTGTTACCGCAAATGGAATTCCCGTTCGCTCCAATACACCCGACATTTCAATCCATGTGCCAGACGTTTTCTCCTCGCCGAAGCGTGGTGAACGGCGACGACGCGGTGTGTACGTGACCTCGGTCCCCGCTTCCGCCAATTCGTCTGGAATCACCCAAGCCTCGGCCGCTCCGGTGATGACCAGTTTATAGCCCAATTCTTTAGACAACAGGATTTGATCGCGGATATCCGATACTGTGTTCGCAGCGACTCGAAGGGCAAGTTCACGCTTCACCAGGCGGAGTATCTCATCGCTGACGGGTTTGCGAGGGGGCTGTTCTTTTTTGCCCAACGCAACCGCCTTCTCATGCGCGGCTTGATCCACAAAATACTTCTTGGCTTTAGCAATCTGTTCTCGCCAGGAATACTGATTGAGGGCACCTGACATCGAGCCAGGGGTCATGTCCAAAAAAGCAGATTCACTCACCAACATGCCGTCTAGTTTGCCAAAGGACATCTTGATCACGACGCTCTTTTGCTGTGTAGCAGGCGCTTCGGGTGTGTTCTCAATGGGCTCGGTCGGTAAAATCGGTAGGCCGCAACACTGGCAAACCGAAACGTAGGGACCATAATCGCGTGTGGTGGGCTCAACGGCGGCATCGATCTCGTCGATGTCAGGATCAAAACCAGGAAAGCGCTCGGTCACTGGAAAACCGTCCCAAGCCGTTCGGCGAGTGAAACCACCACCCCCACCTCGTGTCTCAAGACATCCGGTCGTGATGCCCACCCCTAGACTCAAACTGATGTTTCTATCAAAAGGATCCAACGTGTCGACAACCTTGGCATTGCGATCCGTTCCCGAAGCCGACAAACCAACCCTGGCCATGTCGATCGCGATAAAGCCTGGCGTCACGGTTCTTCCAACCGCATCAATCTTGATCGCGCCCTCGGGGATTTTGATGTCCTGCCCAACGGCCGTGATCTTGCCGTCCTGGATCAGAATGGTGCCACCTCGAATCCGCTCGCGGGTCACAGTGATAATGTCGCCGCCAACGATAGCCAAAACTTCTTTGGTTGCCGTTTTCTTGATTGGCTCGGGTGGCTTGCTGGGCTCAGTTGGCTTGCTGGGCTCAGTTGGCTTGGCTTTGTCATCTCGCTTCGGTGCTTCTTTTTGCGATGCGGCTTGTTGAGCAGGTGCCTGCGGCGGGGGCGAATCCTGTGCTCGCAAAGACAAGAAGCTTTCGCAAGCGATCATCAAACACAAAGTGATCGTTCGTTCAATTTTCATGGATTTGCTTCCCTTCGATATAGACACGCTGAATGCTAGTGGTGGCACCAAATGGATCGCCATCGAGAATGAGGAAATTGGCTTTTTTACCGACCTCCAGGGATCCAACTTCGTTTTCTAGGCCGATCAACTTGGCTGGTACCATCGTCATGGCTTCGAGGGCCTTCTGTCGATTCAAGCCGCTTCGAACAAGTGTGCTAACGGCGAACAGCGGAGTGTCCTGCTGGGCACGGAACTCGCTTTGCCCCAGCGACAAGGAAAAGGCAAAGGGCATTTCCTTTTCGTTCAATACTCTTGGAATATTGATGCGATCGCGAGTGTTTGGTACTAAATCGAGGCGGGGTGAGAGGATGGCCGTGTGTGTCTTGGGATCCAAGTCACCGATGACTTCAAACAAATCGGAACCGGCTGCGATGAATACGATTTTGGCTTGCTTGGACTCTTTCATGGCTGAGAGGGAATGCAGAATGGAGGCTGCATTGTTCAGATTCACGAACAAGCTCGATTTTCCTTCTTTGACTTCCGTCCACAGTTTTTGGGTAGGGCTCGCAGCGGTAGTCTGCCCCGCCCCCGCGCTTGCTGCCGGATTCTCTGTCGGTTGCACAGGTGGCTGTGGGCTGGGTGGCTGTGGACTGGGTCGCGGGCCGCCAAGTCGACCGAGACCGCTGCCAGGGCCACCAGGGCCACCGCTAGGAATACTCCCGAGTCCTTTCAAGCCGTTTCGCAAAACATCAAGGCTCTGGGTGGAGTTGGTTACGGTAAGTAACAGCTTACCATCTGCGTTGACGATTTGAGCCGCTTTGGCCGTTGATTGAGCAATGGCCGATTGTCCATAGCCGCTGACAACAAGTTGCATGGTGGTTATGCCACTGCGACGAGCAGCTTTCCAGTCAATGCTTTCCAAATCGATGCCATCGGCAATCTTAGTGAACGAGGTTGAACTCGATTGAGGCCCGCCGGGCAGCGTGATCGTCTGACCGCGGACCACAATCGTACGACTCTCGCCCACTTGCGAATCGCGGCCCACTGCGATGACATAATACGGGTCTACAATGCCTGGCATAATCGTCTTGCCCTTGGCGTCGATGACCTGGGTGGCGAGCGGGATTTTGACATCTTTGCCAATTGCTTCGATCTTTCCATCGCGAATCAGCATGACCCCCTCCTCGATCGGTCCCGCTTTGCCAAGCGTCTCGAGCTTCGCGCCTCGGATGGCGAGGGTGCGTTGAGCGAAGCATTTGGATTCGGTGACCCCTGCGAATGCGAAAAGAATCGCGATGCACTTAATTGCTTGACTCGAGGTACACATTAGTTGACTAGCTTTCCTGACGTATCCATTATTTTCCGCTTCAATTTTGGAGCGATCACGCCGATCAAAAGCGGCGACGGTCGACTTGCGTATCGTAAACACTTCTGCCATCGATGAAGACTTGCTTCACATGATTTCTTGGGTCGATAATGGAACCAGTTGTGATAACTATGTCAGCGTCTTTGCCTTTTTCCAGCGACCCGACTCGGTTATCGACCATCAAGGCTTTGGCCGGCTCAATCGTGACGCCTCGAACTGCTGCCTCTTCGTTCCAACCATAGCGAACAGCCATGGCTGCTTGGAAAAAGAGTTCTTCTTGTGGGACGACGGGCGAATCGGTGTTCACGCCCAACCATTTTGTATTTCGATTCGCGTATTCGGCAACAAGACCTCGAATTTGACCACGGTCTCG